>NZ_JAMPSW010000002.1:0-124919 GCF_028484855.1 Providencia sp. PROV033
GGTATTAATCTGCGTTTTTATTTTCTTTCCTAACCTGATTAGCATTAGGAAAGAAAAGTCATTATCGTACTTACGCTTTTTTCTCTTTGCTTAACCACTTGCTGATCCAGCGAGTTACATATGTGTAGGCAATAATAATAAAGGTAATAATAAAGATATCTTTATTCAGATCGGCGGTATTGAATCCAATGATCGAAATAAAAATAAATGGAGATAAAATCAGAAGTAGCAGGTCAAAAAAGATCTGTAAACGATTTTGACTCGCTACAATCCAACGCCAGAGAGTTTTCACTACATTCATATCTTTATCCTAAAACCATTCAAAACGAAAATGTATACGACCATTTATACACTATGTGTCTCTTTTATAACATAGCAATATGCGGTTTACCTCGATTGCCTAAAAATGACGCCTAGAACGATTATCTTTTAAAGATGACTCGATTTTAATCACAAAAAAACGCCTCGGATTAGGAGGCGTTTTTAAATAGGTATGCGTAGAAATTTAAGACTATGTTCGCTCTTGTTTCAGAGAGTGCGTTAGCGCTTCTTGGCGAATCTTCGCCGCTTCATGCGGTTTATGTAGCTTATCATAAGCGTCCGCTAACCAAGCTGCATCATAGGCATCGAAACGCTGTGCTAATGCAGCTTTAAAGTAGGTTTCTGCTTTTTCCCATTGGGCATGCTGTAGTGCAAGGATGCCCAATGTACTATTTAGTAATGGCGTTGCGCCAGACTGTTTTACAAGGCTTAGTAACGTTTTCTCAATAGCTTCTGGCTGATCACTGTGTAATTTTGGGATCAGGAGGAGTAAACGCTCATCATATTGCTGTTTTAATCCCTCAATAATCATTTTCTCTGCGCTACGGGCATCCCCACACTCGATTAAATGTTCAGCGAGGAATGATTGTAGAGGGACTTCATGGCGGACTTTACGAGGCTGGTTTTTCCACCACGTTTTTAGCCCATCACTTCCACCTTCAGCCATGCACTGGTTCATTAGCCCTTTGTAAGCTTTGAGTTTTAGGGCTTCAAGCTCATCTTCGCTATGTAACTGAACTTTCGCCATGATTGGCAGCAACTCGATTAATGCTTGGTATGCGCCAGTACCAAGGTAAGCTTGCTCTGCTAGGCGTAAAATTTCAGGGTGGCGTGGTGCTTGGTCGAGTAATTTATCGATGCCATTACGCGCAGCATGAATTTCACCTTCTGCTAGCTGAATTCGAACGCGGCTAATATCGACAGGGAGTTGGTCTTTTCCTGCGGCTTCGGCGGCTCTGTCTAAATATTGATGAGTACGGTAGCTATCACCACGTTGTTGCGCTGCTTCTGCTGCCATCAAGTAGTTAATGACGGGTTGCTGCGAGAAATCAGCATGTTTACTCATCAACTTCTCAACTTGTTCTAAATCCCCTTCCGCTAATTTGAGCAACGCTTTTTGGGTTTGGGTATGGGCTTTGTGGTATTTGTGACCCGTAAACCAACCCTTTGTCCGTGAGGTAGTACTCATAAAACGGCGGTAACACCAGCCTAAGAATAACAAGACAAATTGCAGCAAGATAAAGCACAACACAAGGCTAGTGACGCTGGTCGTAATATCGTAGCTATCGGTACGAATAAACACATAACCTTGGTGTCCAGCGAGCAGGGGACCCAAAATAATGCCAGCAATCAGAACGATAAACAGAACAAAGACTTTAATCATGATCACCCCTTATGCTCAGGGGCGTTTGCCGCATCCGTTACAGGAGCTTCGACGGCAACGTCCGGTTTGTTGGTTTGCGTATCCGCAGGAGCCGTTGCCTCTTGGGCGGCTTTGTCAGATTCTTTTACCGCCTCAAGCGCGGCATCTTCGGAAACACCAGTTGGTTCTGGATTTTGAGATAACAAATTACGTACTCGCGTTTGCATCACTTTTTCCAGCTTAGCTTGGCTTTCTAAGGCTTCTGGCATATCTGCGTCGATAGGTTGATTGATTAAATCATCCAGCTCAGTCAAAAATGCCTTAGTTGCTGGAGCATCCACGTCAAAATACGCCCGCACCCATGTTGAGGCTTGCTCAAGGGACTGTTTATAGGTCTCTTCTTGATAACGAGGTACTGCTTGTGCCGCAATAAGCAGTTGGGAACGGATATTCTCGCGTAGATAGATATCTTGATTCGGCGCTAACAGTGGGGCTTCAGAGCCATCACGAGCACGAACGGTGATGAAATCACTCGTGAAGCTTTTCCAGCTGCGCGCGAGGTTATCTTTCCAGTCAGCGATGTCCTCACTGACATCTGTTCCAGTTTCTTCTGGCGCATCACCATTATTTAAATCAGCAAGACGTAAGTTATCAACGTCATTACTTAACTGATTCAGGCGCAAAATAATACCGTCATAATCAATTTGATTGATAGCGGCTAAACGATTCATATCATTAGCGATGGCTTTACGGATATCGAGTAGGCTCGGATCATTCATTTCCGCCAGACTGGTATCCGCACTTTTTAAGAGGACCGCCGCTGTAACAGGGTCATGGTCATTCCATAATTTTCGACCTGCCATTTTCACCATAAAATCAGCTTGTGCGATCAGCCAGTTTTTTACATCAGAGCTGGAAAGTGCGGTGACATGGGCTTGTAATTCTTGCATGCGACGATTGAGTTGATCTTCGTAATCACGAGCATGGTTTTTCAGTTCGGTATTGGTGGCAATGAGCGCATCAACACGTTGTCTATCGGCATTTTGTTGCTCAACTAGCTCACTAACTTGCTGTTTCAGTTGATTGTTATCATGAACTAATTGCGCATTGCTTTGTTGAGTAAAGTAGTACATCCCGCCGCCCATGACGACGAGGATTGCGATAGCAATCGCACTGACTGCAAGACCAGAGCGTTTCTGCTTGGATGAAGGTGCAGGCTGGCGAGATTTTTGCTTCTCGGTGACCACTTCATCATTAACAGTATCGGTAATTTTGTCTTGTTCCGTCATAAATTAGCATCCCATATCGGTTGAAATTAATGCTTCAAGTAAAGCGTTATTCTCTGCGCTAGTTGCTACGCAGACTCGACGCCACCCACTTTGGTGGGCTTTTTCTGCAATTCGTTCGCTGACAACCAGTAGTCGGCGGGAATACCACCATTGTTTCATCTCTTCAGAGAGCAAATCATTAAGCAACGTTAACATTTCTCCACTGGTGATGACGATGTCAGTGATATCAGCGTTAAACCAAGTTTGGTTAAACTCAGTTTTATCATACGGCACAGGGCGTCTTGCGTAACATTCGCAGTAATCAACATTGGCACCTCGTGCGCGCAATGTTGAGGCAAGAAGCTCACGCCCACCATTTCCTCGCAGGAGTATGGCACATTTTCCGGTTAAATTTTGTAGGTCAGGGTGAGTGAGTAACACTTCGCTGGTTTCACCCGCTTCAGCCCAATGGATAGTCTGTCCCGTTAACCGTTGAAAATAGTGTCCTGTCGATTGTCCTATACCATAATAGGATAACTTATCTGACCAGTCTCGTCCTGCTTGTTGCAGCACTAAATTTGCATACCAGACGGCATTTTTGGACAAAAGAAAGACGAGATCGTTTTTCGATAATCCATCTAAGCGTGGGATTAACGTATTCAGTTCCGTGCCAGCTTCAATCGTAATCAGGGGGGCAGCATAAGCTTGTGCCCCTATTGCATTAATGGCTGTTATCAACGCTGAGCTTGATGGCTCAGGGCGAGTAACAAGGACCTTCATGCTGGTGCATTTCCTTTATAGACTTCAGCTAGAATTTCGCGTGCGCCTTTATTAAGCAGCTCTTCCGCGAGAGAAATACCGGCTTGGATTGCATCCGCAGGTGCGATTAAACGCTCACCACGGATGACTTGGCTACCATCTGGCGCTCCCACAAGGGCACGTAACCAGATTTTATCGCCTTGCCAGATGGCGTAACTGCCAATAGGGACTTGGCAACCCCCTTCGAGGCGCATATTCATTGCACGTTCCGCGAGAACGCAAATCGATGTTGCATCATGGTTCAATTTTGCCAATAAATCGCGAGTACGTTGATCATTTAAACGGCACTCAATGCCTACCGCGCCTTGTCCTACCGCAGGTAGAGATTGTTCTGGTTCCAACGCGGTTTTGATACGTTCATCGAGCTCTAAGCGTTTTAAACCAGCGACTGCAAGGATAATGGCATCATATTCGCCATTATCAAGCTTGGATAGGCGGGTACCCACGTTGCCGCGTAAGTCTCGGATAACGAGATCCGGGCGTAATTCTCTTAATTGGCATTGGCGACGTAAGCTGGATGTTCCGACGATGCTACCCGCAGGAAGCGCATCAATATTGGCATAATGGTTTGAAACAAATGCATCCCGTGGGTCTTCTCGCTCACAAATGGTGACTAAACCTAACCCTTCAGGAAATTCAACGGGGACGTCTTTCATGGAGTGAACGGCAATATCTGCACGCCCTTCGAGTAAAGCCAACTCTAACTCTTTGACGAATAATCCTTTTCCACCCACTTTTGCTAATGGGGTATCTAAAATGATGTCCCCTTTGGTGACCATTGGAACTAACTCTACCTGTAAACCTGGGTGGAGTTGCTCGAGTTTCGCTTTGACGAAATAAGCTTGCCATAGAGCGAGAGGGCTTTTACGCGTCGCGATGCGTACGATATTTGTTGATGTCATTTCACTGTTTTCTCAGGCGAATATTGCCGCAGATTAACCATACAATTGGCGTTAGTTTTAACATGTTAGCGGCAATTTTTCCAGCTGGTCGCAGAATGAACGATATTCAGTGAGTGTGCAGAGAGAGTGAATAATCTTACGTTCGCTTTTTTACATCTTTTTGGGGCAGAGAGTGAAGAAAAACGGGTAAAAAAAGGATCTACATAACAAAATTCTTTAGCTATTCGTGCTTTTTTTAAAATAAAATGGAGAGCGGATTAAGCGATTTTTGTTGAAGCGAGTAAGCGTAGAGCCGGACAGCACTAAGCTGGATTTAGATTATGGCTGCCTTTTTGTTAGACAATCGACGGTACTGATATTATTCCATTGAAAAACAAGGGATATTTCCGTGATGCAAAAATAAAAAGTCTTTTTATACAATATGTTGAAAAATAATTTGTACTAAAAATAGACGGGAAAAATTCTGTGATCTACTTTACCCTTTTGCTCCAAGGTGTTAAATTGATCACGTTTCCGACAATCCCTTTGAAAAGTAATTTAAGTTTTTCTCTATCTGTTGGGTGCTGGGAAAATTCCCCCAGGTTTGTCATTACATTCATTCAGTCAGGCGTAACCTTTGTACCTCTATATTGAAACTTTAAAGCAAAGACTTGATGCGATAAACCAACTGCGGTTGGAACGCGCGACGGCTTCTATGAGTGAAACCTTTTCGAAGGTTTACAACTTGTTGCCGGTTTTGTTTCATTATCATCATCCAATGATGCCAGGTTATATTGAAGGCAACGTCCCTCATGGTGTCTGTTTCTTTTCTCCCGATGCAGAACAACTCAAATGGTTACAACCTTTAGAACGTTTTTTACCCACCAAAAACCAAGCGAATGGTGAATTGCCAATTACGGGCATTTACTCGATGGGAAGTACGTCTTCAGTGGGCCAAAGTCACTGTTCAGATATTGACGTTTGGGTCTGTCATCCTTCTTGGTTAGATAACGAAGAGAAACGATTCCTACAGAAAAAATGCACATTAATCGAACAGTGGGCAGCTTCTCTGGGGATTGATGTCACGATTTTTTTAATTGATGAAAACCGTTTTCGCCATAATGCGAGTGGACATATCGGTGGTGAAGATTGCGGTTCTACTCAACATATTTTACTGCTGGATGAATTTTACCGTACTGCGGTAAGAATGGCCGGAAAACGCTTATTGTGGACGATGGTCCCTGTTGAGGAAGAGCAACACTATGACGAATATGTCATGGGACTCTATGCGCAAGGCGTTTTGACACCAAACGAATGGCTAGATTTAGGGGGTCTTGGTGAACTTTCAGCTGCGGAATACTTTGGCGCGAGCCTGTGGCAGCTGTATAAAAGTGTCGATTCTCCTTATAAAGCGGTATTAAAAAGCATTTTACTGGAATCCTATTCTTGGGATTATCCACACGGTAAATTATTAGCGTTGGAATTCAAACGTCATTTACATGCAGGTGAAATTGTCTGTTACGGGCTGGATTCATACTGTTTGATGTTGGAACGTGTTACTCGTTATTTGACTGAAATTAACGACTCAACACGTTTAGATTTAATTCGCCGCTGTTTCTATCTCAAAGTCTGTGAAAAACTGTCTGAAGATGAAGGTAATTCGTGTTCAGGTTGGCGTCGTGATGTGTTGTCTCAGTTAGTGGAATCGTGGGGATGGAGTTCAGAGCGTTTGGCATTATTGGATACGCGTAACCAATGGAAAATTGAGCGAGTACGTGAAGCGCATAATGAGCTGCTCGATACGATGATGCAAAGTTACCGTAATTTAATTCGGTTTGCGCGCCGTAATAATTTAAGTGTTAGTGCTAGCCCACAAGATATTGGGGTATTAACCCGTAAGTTATATGCAGCCTTTGAAGCGCTACCAGGGAAAGTGACTCTGGTTAACCCTCAGATTTCGCCAGACCTCAGTGAAGAGCATCTGACGTTTATTTATGTCCCTGAAGGTCGTGCAAATCGCAGTGGTTGGTACCTGTATAACCAAGCACCGCAAATTGACACCATTATTGGTCATCAACCTTTAGAATATAACCGCTATTTGAATAAGTTAGTGGCGTGGGCCTATTTTAATGGGTTACTGACTGAAAATACGCAAGTCCATATGCATCATGGCAAGTCCCAATGCGATGAGCGTAAGTTATTGGAATTAATACATGATGTATCGAACCATTTCCCAATAAGATTGCCAGCTCCAACCCCTAAAGCATTGTATAGCCCATGTGAAATCCGTCACTTAGCCATTATTGTTAACTTGGAGAAAGACCCGACTCAGGTTTACTCTGAGCAAGTGGTGCATGTGGATTTTAGAAAGCTAGATATTTTCAGCTTTGGTGAATCACAAAAATGCCTGATTAGCAGCATTGACCTGCTGTACCGTAATTCATGGAATGAGGTTCGTACTCTGCATTTCAGTGGTGAGCAGTGTATGTTAGAAGCGCTGAAAACCATCCTTGGCAAAATGCACCAAGACGCGGCGCCGCCAGAGGCAGTTGAAGTATTTTGTTATAGCGAACATTTACGCGGTCTTATTCGTACTCGTGTCCAACAGTTGGTATCAGAGTGTATTGAGCTGCGTTTATCCAGTAACCATAATGAGCCAGGGCGCTTTAAGGCTCTGCGTATCGCTGGGCAAACATGGGGTCTGTTCTTTGAACGTTTAAACGTTTCTGTGCAAAAGCTTGAAAATGCGGTTGAGTTCTATGGCGCTATCTCCCATAACAAATTGCATGGTTGGCCAGTAAAATTACAAGCGAAGGGGGATAATCATCTTCCTGCGGTTGTTGATGGCTACGCAAGTGAAGGTATTGTGCAGTTTTTCTTTGAAAATACTGACGACAACACTGGCTTTAATATTTACGTGTTGGATGAAGCCAATCGCGTGGAAATCTATTCTCACTGCGAAGGTTCAAAAGAAGAATTGGTGCGTGATGTGAGTAAATTTTACTCATCTTCCCATGACCGTTTTACTTACGGTGCGAACTTTATTAATTTCAATTTACCTCAGTTTTATCAAATTGTAGAAGAGGCAGGCAAAAAGCAAGTCATGGTCTTTTCTGATGCGACTTGGCCATTTACTGCAGACGAAGAAGATAATGATGATTACCCCTCTGCACCACCATTAAGCTCGCCTGAGCCGCTAAGCCTATCTAAACAGCACGCGTAATATGATTATTGGTTTTAATCGTGATAAACGACAGACAGAGTATATTATTGCCTCTGCCTGTGGTTTTAGAATGAGTGCGTGTTTAGAACGAAAAAGGGAAGTGGCTTTGGAAGGTAATTGCATTGCCTAACATAGACAGAAACTCTTGACCTGAGCGGTCACAAATCCATTTTCCATCTTTGTAATCATAATGATAGCCACCTTGTTTTGTCGCTAACCAGATCTGGTGGAACGCTTCTTGTTTGTTGATGATAATCTTACTGCCATCTTCAAAACTCAATGTCATGACGCCGCCATTAATTTCACTATCAATATCTGCATCGCCATCGTAATTATCTAAATGTTCTTCAATCGAACTAAGCAATTGCTCTGCCAACTGATGAAATTCGCTATCGTTCATGATGTATTTCCTGTTTATACTTTTATTTAGGCGAAATTATAGGGTTGAATGTGTTCAGGGGTCAAACGGCTCACATCTCAGATGTGAGATGCCATTTGAATTATTTAACGTATATAATATTAATATGTTTGATAAACAGGCGTGATTTGAAAAGCGACTCCTGTTACTGTGTGAAATATCAGATTGCAAAATTTAGTCTTACAGGCGAAACATAATGAAAAAAAGTTTATTTGGGCTTAGTGCACTCCTTGTTTTACTTACCCTTTCAGGCTGTGGCTTAAAAGGTCCGTTGTATTTTCCGCCTGAAGACAATGCAGCTGCGCCTGCTAAATCTGACGTGCAACCTAAAGCTCCAAGCAGCTCAAACAAAGAGCCTGCTGCGAATAAACAGTAAGCCTCTGCTATGGAACGTGAATTGCAGTTCTCAAAAATGCATGGTCTAGGCAATGATTTTATGGTGGTAGATGGCGTCACACAGAACGTCTATTTTTCACCAGAGCTGATCTGCCGCCTTGCAGATAGACATACTGGCGTTGGTTTTGATCAGCTTTTGCTGGTGGAAGCCCCTTATGACCCCGATCTTGATTTCCATTATCGTATTTTTAATGCGGATGGTAGCGAAGTGGCACAATGTGGCAATGGCGCACGGTGTTTTGCCCGCTTTGTGCGCTTAAAAGGACTGACGAACAAGCAAAAAATTAAAGTGAGCACTCAATCAGGGCGCATGACTCTTACCATTAATGAAAATGATGATGTTTGCGTGAATATGGGCGAGCCTGATTTCGAGCCACAAAACGTTCCATTTCGCGCCGTGAAAGCGGAAAAAACCTATATTATTCGAGCACAAGAACGTACAGTGTTTGCGGGGGTTGTTTCGATGGGAAATCCCCATTGTGTTGTACAAGTCGATAATGTACAGACCGCTGAAGTGGAAGTTTTAGGTCCTGCACTAGAAAGCCATGAGCGCTTCCCTGAACGTGCCAATATCGGGTTTATGGAGGTTGTCAGTGCGGATTACATTCGTCTGCGTGTTTATGAACGTGGTGCAGGGGAAACCCAAGCATGCGGGAGTGGGGCATGTGCGGCTGTGGCCGTCGGTGTTGGGCAGGGGTTGTTAGCGAACAGAGTTCGCGTGGATTTACCAGGCGGTTCTCTGGATATTAGTTGGGATGGTCCCGGATCGCCGTTATACATGACGGGACCTGCAACCCATGTCTATGATGGAGTGATCCAAATTTAATCTTGATTGAGTGCAAAGAGGGGAATAATGGATAAGCGTGAAACGGTGCCAGAGATTGCTCAGCGAATGGATGAGCAGGATGTGGTGCAATATTTAAAACAGAACCCTTATTTCTTTATTCGCAATGTATCTCTTGCTGAGCAAATCAAGGTTCCTCACGTTGTTCAGGAGGCTATTTCGCTTCCTGAGCTCGTGATGAGTCGTCAACGTCAAAAAATTAAAAATCTTGAACAGGATATTCGCTTCATGGTGGAACAGGCGCATGAAAATGGGCTGCTGTTCGATGAACTTCTGTATCTTGTGATTGAGATGTCTTCTGCAAACAGTTTGCGGGAGATGTTATTTTCATTAAACCGTTGGGCAAAAAAACTGGGTTTATCAGGCGCGTCAGTACGTCTGTTTAGTGACAGTTGGCGGTTATCCGCCCCATTAGATGCTCACGAATTAGTGCTTCCGCGTCGTATTTTCGAGCCTGTACGTATTCAGCGTTTTGGGGATCGCCTCAATTATCTTGGTCGTCTTAATGGTCCTGAACTTCAACTTTTACTGCCTGATGCACAAAATGTAGGTTCAGTGGCGATTTCACTGTTTGGTCATCATGGTGAGTCAGGTATGGTTATTTTTAGTAGCCGCGACCGTGAACACTATCAACATGGTATGGGAACAGTGATGCTGGAAAAAGTGGCTCAAATCCTACCGAGGTTATTATGTCAATGGATAGAGCGTCTGTAGACGTTCAGCCAGAAGGGCTGATGATCCAAGTCGAAGCCTTTCTTCGCTATCTGCGCGTCGAACGGCGGTTAAGTCCAGTGACTATCACCAATTATCGTCGTCAATTAAGTGTCGTGTGCCAAATTTTGGGTGAGCTAAAAGTCAATCAATGGCAAAAACTGGATATTACCTTAGGGCGCAGTATTGCGGCGAAAAGCCGTCGAACTGGCTTACAAGCCGCGAGTATGGCACTAAGGCTTTCAGCCCTTCGCAGTTTTTGTGATTGGATGGTGCAGCAAGGGGAGCTACCTGCAAATCCGGTGAAAACTCTCCATGCACCTAAAGCCAAAAAACGTCTGCCCAAAAATATGGATGTGGATGAAATCTCTCAATTATTGAATATGGACAGTGGTGACCCTCTCGTCGTGAGAGATAGGACGATGTTAGAAGTGATGTATGGCGCAGGATTACGTCTATCTGAGTTAGTTGGCTTAGATGTGAAGCATCTAGATCTCGATTTAGGCGAGGTTTGGGTGATGGGGAAAGGTAGCAAAGAACGTAAAATTCCCCTAGGAAAAACAGCGGTAAGCTGGTTAAAGCGCTGGCTTGAAATGCGTGAATTGTATGAGCCAGTTGATGGTGCGGTATTTATTTCGACGAAAAGTGGTAAACGTATCTCGAATCGTAATGTGCAAAAGCGATTCGAACAATGGGGAATCAAACAAGAGGTGAATAGCCATATCAATCCCCACAAATTACGCCACTCTTTTGCAACGCATATTCTCGAATCAAGTGGTAATTTACGCGGGGTCCAAGAGTTATTGGGTCATGCCAATCTCTCAACAACCCAAATTTATACCCACCTTGATTTCCAACATCTCGCAAATGTTTATGATGTGGCGCATCCGCGAGCGAAGAGGGAGAAATCTTAATGCACTTTTACCGTCCGTTATCACCCATCAAAGCGATGACGTTTGATTTGGATGATACGTTGTACGACAACCACCCAGTAATTGATAAAACCGAAGAGGAAGTTTTACGGTTTATCCGTGAATATGACCCGCGTTTTCATCATTTTACTAACGATGATATTTATGCATTTCGTTATTTAGTTGAAGAGCAAGAGCCCAATATTCGCCATGATATTACCCGTTGGCGCTGGTTATCGTCGAAAATGATGTTATGCCACTATGGTTACAGTAAAGAAGATGCTCTGAAAGGTGCGGATGAGATTATGTCGCACTTTACTTACTGGCGTAACCAAATCGATGTGCCGCAATCAACACATGAAACGTTAGCAAAATTAGCCGAAAAATTACCACTGGTAGCCATCACTAACGGTAATGCAGAACCACAAGAGTGTGGGTTAGGGCAATATTTCCAGTTTGTCTTAAAAGCAGGTCCTGATGGGCGCTCAAAACCGTATTGTGATATGTACCATCTAGCCTCTCAGCGCTTAAACATTGAGCCTAGCGCAATTTTACATATTGGGGATAACCTACTAACGGATGTGGAAGGGGCAATCAAAAGTGGAATGCAAGCTTGCTGGTTTAACGTGGACCATTCAACGTTGATGAACGAGAAGGAAGGGCATTTATTACCTCACGTAGAAATTTGTCGGTTGGATTCTCTTTTATCATTGGTATAATCCTTTCTCTGTATAAAAATACAGTGGTGTAAGCCACTGTTAAACTATTTCCAAATCCATCGGGTTTTGAAATGGCTTCTTGGGTTTATGAAAATAAACGAGGAAAATCATTTATTGATTTTCGCCTAATAACACAAAGAGTGAAAAAACCACATTTTACTCCCTCTTTGTCAGTAACCCCACAGTGGTGCAAATCACTGTTTTTGCTTTGATGGTAACTATGGACGTCTCATATCTGCTCGAAGGTCTTAATGACAAACAACGCGAAGCGGTTGCCGCCCCGCGAACTAATTTACTGGTACTCGCTGGGGCGGGGAGCGGTAAAACGCGTGTGTTGGTACATCGCATTGCTTGGCTAATGTCGGTGGAAAATGCGTCTCCGTTTTCGATTATGGCTGTGACGTTTACCAACAAAGCTGCCGCAGAAATGCGTCATCGTATTAATCAGTTAGTGGGAACCAGCGAAGGTGGAATGTGGATTGGTACTTTCCACGGTTTAGCACACCGCTTACTCCGTCAGCACTATTTAGATGCCAATTTGCCACAAGATTTTCAAATTCTAGACAGTGACGACCAATATCGTTTGATCCGCCGTCTACTTAAAGCTATGAATCTCGATGAGAAACAGTGGCCACCTCGCCAAGGTATGTGGTACATCAACGGTAAAAAAGATGAAGGGCTGCGTCCTCAGCATATTGAAAGTTATGGTAATCCAGTAGAGGCGACGTGGTTGAAGGTATACCAAGCCTATCAAGAAGCCTGTGATCGCGCTGGGCTGGTGGATTTTGCTGAATTATTGTTGCGTGCTCATGAGTTATGGCTGAACAAGCCTCATGTTCTCCAGCATTACCGTGAGCGTTTTACTAATATCTTGGTGGATGAATTCCAAGATACCAACAGCATTCAATATGCTTGGATTCGGGTATTAGCTGGCGATACAGGCAAAGTGATGATCGTGGGGGACGATGACCAATCAATTTATGGTTGGCGTGGTGCACAAGTTGAGAATATTCAGCGCTTCTTGAATGATTTTCCCGGCGCTGAAACTATCCGTCTTGAGCAAAATTACCGTTCAACCAATAATATTTTGAAATCAGCGAATACGCTCATCGCCAATAATAGTGACCGACTCGGTAAAAATTTGTGGACAGAGGGCGGCGATGGCGAACCTATTTCCCTTTATTGTGCCTTCAATGAGCTTGATGAAGCCCGCTATGTGGTTGGACGCATCAAGCAATGGCATGAAAACGGTGGTGCTTTACAAGATTGCGCGATCCTCTACCGGAGTAATGCCCAATCTCGTGTCATGGAAGAAGCCCTAATTCAAGGTGCGATGGCATACCGTATTTACGGCGGTCAGCGCTTCTTTGAACGCCAAGAAATTAAAGATGCGCTCTCTTACTTAAGATTGATCGCTAACCGTAATGATGACGCTTCTTTTGAGCGTGTGGTGAACACACCAACGCGAGGCATTGGTGAGAGAACATTGGATACAGTTCGTCAAACTGCTCGGGATCAGCAACTGACTTTATGGGAGAGTTGTGAGTACTTACTTCGCGAACAGGTATTGGGCGGCAGGGCTGCGAGTTCAATTGAACGTTTTCTTGAGTTAATCGAAGCATTAGCGAAAGAGACCCAAGAGATGCCATTACATGTTCAAGCCGACCGAGTGATCAATGATTCCGGTTTACGAGCAATGTATGAGCAAGAAAAGGGTGAGAAAGCCCAAGCTCGAATTGAAAACTTGGAAGAGTTAGTCAACGCGACACGTGACTTTAGCTATCAAGATGAAGACCAAGATTTAATGCCATTACAGGCATTTTTATCTCACGCTGCATTAGAGTCTGGTGAAGGACAGGCTGATGTCAACCAAGATGCCGTTCAATTGATGACATTGCACTCTGCTAAAGGGCTTGAATTTCCTGTGGTATTTATCGTAGGAATGGAGGAAGGCATGTTCCCAAGTCAAATGTCTATGGATGAAAGTGGTCGTCTTGAAGAAGAGCGTCGTCTGGCTTATGTAGGGATTACCCGTGCGATGGTAAAGCTGACGATTACCTATGCAGAAAGCCGTCGTTTATATGGTAAAGAAGTTTATCATCGTCCTTCTCGCTTCATTGGTGAGTTGCCAACAGAATGTGTGGAAGAGGTACGTTTAAGAGCAACAGTTTCTCGTCCTGTCAGTCATCAACGTCTTGGTACGCCAATCAGCCAGAATGATTCAGGTTATGCATTAGGGCAGCGAGTCAGACATGCGAAATTTGGCGAAGGCACCATCATTAACCTTGAGGGAAGTGGTGAGCATTGCCGATTACAAATTGCGTTTCAGGGACAAGGCATTAAATGGCTGGTAGCGTCTTATGCTCGATTAGAAATGTTGTAGGTCCAAATTAAATATAGCACCGCAAAGAATCGCGGTGCTCACTCAAAAATAAATCCCTAAAAATTATAATAAATTCTCTTTATTTTTATATTAAAAACATATAATTAAAATATTTGTTTTCTACGTTAAATTACTATAGTCTCCGATTGAATTTTAATTAATTAAAATAATCAATGGAGATTTATCATATGGAAATGGACAGATTTGTTAATTTAGATAAAAAATTAGATTTAGTTAGAGTGAAAATAAAAAGAAGTAAAGAATTATTGACTGAATTAAATGATAGAGCCAATGCAGCCATAGAGAATATGAATTCTGTGAGTGAAAAATTATTAATATCTGGAAGGCATGATGTTAATAAAATGCAACAAACCATGGATGCAGTTAAGAATAAAATAAATAATAGCTTGCGTGAGCAAGTGAATAAAGTAAGCCTAAACCATAATACTCTGTTGGAACAAGAATCCATTCTTACTGATTTGAAAAAAAATAATATATTTTATAGTCAAAATGAAATTGATTTTTATATTAAACAAGTTCAACAAGATTTAAAGAATAATGAAAGTTGGAATCAGCCAAAAAATAACTTTGAAAAAATAGACTTCACTAATCATGGCGGATTGAGAGGGATGATTTTCACGCCTATTGCTCATTTTAATAAAAAAAATGATGAACTTGCCAAAGTGCGCTATGAAATTGACGTTTTAGTTAAAGAGATAAATGAAGAACGTTTGAATATTGAGTTAGATGCGCTTAAGGCAATGAAAGATCCCGTAAAATTAGATATGCAACCTGCATTATTGGGTATGCTTGCGGAACAGCAATCCGGTTTTGAACCCACGAATGAAGGCTATTTTTCAGCAGAGAACCCAATCAATTCTATGCCTATAAATTCTATGAAAGCATCAATTCCTTTCTGTGACTGTGGCGGTGTTGGTCGAACAGCAATGTGCGCTTAATTTTAAATAGTTTTACAATTAGTGAACTAATTTCTCGCTGATGAGATAAGGGACTTAATCTTGTTTAAGTCCTTTTTTTGTTTCCAGTTTTTCTATGCTAATGATATAAAAGGAGTTGTTTATTTTACTCTCGCAATCATAATGTTTTAGCGATTCGCGTTGATAGGGTTATTGAATCATTAGGATTTGAGTTTTTAATTTTAAATTTTTCCACTAATAAAGTATAAAATCTTACCTAGTAACCACTCTTAAATTCATCATGTCAATTGATCAACTTATTGATTCACTTGCTTCACAAGGTTGGTATGTGTGGGACGATTTTCTGAATCTGTCAGAGATTCATACCATTAAAGATTGTATCCCCGATAAATTACAAGACGCTCGCATTGGGCATCGTGATTCATTGCAGGGTAATAAAAGTATTCGTGGCGACCAAACAATTTGGTTAGAACTCGAGATGGGAGATGCTGTTGCGCGTTATATGGATAAGATGGAGCACATCAGGCAAGCATTAAATCGTCAGCTTTATCTTGGTTTACGTGATTTTGAAACCCATTTTTGCCGCTATCCCAATGGTGGATTCTATAAAAAACATGTTGATAACCCGCGAGGGGTTGGACGTCGTAAAATCACAACGGTTTTATATATGAATGAGCGATGGCAGCCTCAAGATGGTGGAGAATTGGTTGTTTATGACCATGAAGATAATCATTTGTTTAAGTTAGAACCCGTTGCAGGGCGAATGATCTTTTTTATGTCAGAAAATTTTCCTCATGAAGTCTTACCCACAGAAAATAAGCGTGAAAGTATAGCGGGTTGGTTTTTAACTGAAAAAATACTTTAACGTTCTCCTTGTATGCCGCCCCCGTTAGGGGGCTGGTTGTTATATAATCATCATAATAATAAAACTAAACGTAGTATATAAACTATGATTTTGTCATTTTTCATATTTTAGATTATTTTAATTTTGATTTTTAATGAAAATCAGATGAGTTTATTTTCTATATTCAAAATATAAATAAAGGATGAATTATATAATGAGTTTAAATAATAAATTTAAGTCACAAATCGAGTTTAATTCGTTTAAGTTGAAATTTGAAGATTATAGTGCAAAGTTTGCGGTTTATGAAAAAGAGCTGGAAATAAATATTAATATTTTAAGAGAACATACAGGCAGAAGTTTAGATACGTTAACAACCCGGGAGATTAAACCCACCGATAAGTTCATATATCAGGAAAAGATGAATTTACATAATAATAAAGAAAAACTTTCAATTATTAAAAATAACATCGTGGAAATAGAAAAATATATTAATACTATTGGTGATGCAGACAACTTTGATAAAGTTATGGACAGTATTAATGCGCTAGAGCTGAGTTTGGCGTCATTTTCGAATACGGAATCCCCATTCCCTTCAGTAATCCCTTCAGATTCACCCTTTGTGCGCCATGCGGTAATATCGCTATATATCCAAAATCAATGGATCAATGGAGAATTCGCAACGTTAGAGGCGCAGCGTATTCGTTTTTCTAAGACGGTGGGCGCAGAGCTCGATGCGTTGAATGAACCTCAATTACCTGATTGCTTTGGTTCTTCACGTGCAACACGATTAGTTGAGCAGATCACCGCGATGGATTCTGCTGATAGCAGCTTTATGGGTAATAATACCATCAGCTCATTTGCCTCGACGTATCCTACTTGTGATATTTATCTTGGTTATCCTGTTTGTGCTTAATGCGTAATCATGGGGTGCCACGCAATAGTGTGGCGCCCCTGTTTTTAGTTCATTTGCTTAAATTCTTTGCCGGTGAAAATTAATGCCGCATTTCCTCGTTCAATCTGGTAGTGAGAAAGGTGGCGTTGTTTATCTAACGTGTTTAGCCGTTGAGATTGATATTCGCAAAGCTTCCAATGGATGAGCTCCTTGGCTAATTTTTTATTAGCATGTTGACTACGCTCCGATTGTACTTTGACACTAATTCCGGTTGCTACGTGTTTGGCACGAACGGCGGAACATGTTTTATTCACATGCTGCCCCCCTGGACCTTGAGATTGAGTAAATTCATATTCGATTTCACTGTTTTCTAAAGGTTGTATTGGTGTAAACATCATCACACTGACGAACCAGTTCTTGCGCTTATGGCGTGGTCTCAGCGGGCTTTGACATTGCCATTGAATCGTCCCACTCCAACGTTCTGCCATTTTTTCGGCATGTATACCGTCTAAAGCAATCAGCACTGATTTTAGCCCTTGCTTAGATGGGCATGACTCTAGTAATTCGGTATTCACCTTGAGTAAAGCAGCCTCTTTTACAAAACATGCAAATGCATTTTCTACTGCAATGCAACATTCTTCAGGACCTTGAGCAGAAGAAAACTGTAATAAGATCATTCGCAGTCTCCGCTGGTTTTATAGGTGATCACGGGGGTTACACGTGCGATGACTTGAATAATCCCCACATCAACCATACTGTCTATCACGGTATCAATTGATTTATAGGATTGTGGAGCCTCTTCATAAATCAATTGCTTATTGGCACAAATGACTCGGCTACCTAAGGATGTTCGAGACAATTGGAGTGGCGTGTAGCGGTGAGATAATCGCCCTTTACACTCAGTTCTCATCCATTTTCGACCAGCGCCATGCGCGAGGGAATTCAAGCTAATTTCATTAGCTACGGGTGCGACCAAATAGCTGTAATCACCTCGATAACCGGGAATAATCACCATACCACGATCAGCGGGGGTTGCGCCTTTGCGGTGTAACCAGCCATCTGTCTCATCAATACGACAAGGTTCTACAAGGTTATGATTCAAGTCCAAATATTGTTCGCCTGACGTTTTCACTTGTTGCATCATGCGTAGCCCGATTAACTGGCGATTGAGCTGCGCAAAATCCAATGCATCTTGATGAGCATTTAGGTAAGTTGCGGCCTCATCGGAATGTTCATCAAGCCCGTTGTGACTATGTTGTTCGACATGTTGGCGCAGAATAGACTGCCCTAAACCACGCGAGCCACTGTGTACTAACAAGAGTAATTTCTGTTTATCAAGACCGCTTTGCTCGAACAGCTCAGTGTTCAAAATCTTATCAACGGCTTGAAATTCTGCGAAATGATTACCACCACCAATCGAGCTAAGTGACGTCATAAAACGGTGGGATTTCATTTTGTCAGGCACATGCTCATCTAGCCATTCTTGGGAAGCGTGGTCAGTCATATCAGAAAGCTGCTTTTCTAGCTTATCTAAGTTAACTTTTGCTCGCTTAATATCTGTTTGGAATAGGCTCATTCCACAGCCAATATCATTGCCTACCAGTGCAGGGTAAAAGCGTTTTTCTGAGAAAAATGCGGCACCAATTGGATAACCTCGACCAGGATGTAAATCTGGCATACCAACGACGGCAAGCATGTTGGGTAAATTTGCTGTTGTTTGTAATTGTTGGATTGCTTTACTTTCAATCCATGTAGATTCTGTAGCGATGTAATTAACATGTTCGCTCACAGAATGAAGGGTATTGCCCATAAGCTATTGACTCATTTCTAAAGTGAAAAATAAGGTAATTAGCAGGCAAGTTTTGAGAAGATAGCTGGACTAACGTTTAAGATTATTTTTACGTTTAAGACTATTTCTGGGTCTGCCCGCAAAGAGTTTGATTAATTGTTGTCATGATGAACCTCCTTGCAGTGAATTGATTGAATGAATGAAAACGAGGCGGATATTAACGGGAACTTTTTTCTTTTGCAAGAGAGAAAAGAGGAAAAAAGTAAAATTAATCTTTATCCTAAAGTAATTAATAAATTAGAAATTAATTATTTTTATGATAAATAATAATCCAAAACGAAAATTGATATTTAATTACAGATTTGAATATTATTAAAATATTTCATTAAGATAAGCGTAAACAGGTATATTTTCGCTATTGTAACTTTGCTACTCTTTTGCTGGGTGCTTGATCTTGCTCAGTTCAAGCATTTATTTTTGGTCTGGGAAAGAAAAAGCCCCGTTAGTGATATTCACCAACGAGGCTGCACTCCCAACCACACAATCGGGAGTGTGCCTCTTAATAAAAGAGAGGTCAAGGAGAAATGACAAAGTACGCAATGATAGCTGTAGTTTCTATTTGCGTAACAATATTGGGTTGCTCATTTTTAATAAAGGATAGATTAAGCTATTTGCATATTGATAATGACAATACAGTCGTTCAGGTGAAATTGGATTACGAAATCAATTAATCACCGAGTGGGGAGAGAATTTTAATTAATTCAATTTAATGACAATGAATTCCCCACTCTTTCTTCTTTCTTATTACCGGTTGGGATATCAAGCACTCAAACTAAAGTGCCCCAATATAATTGGGGCACTTTTTACTATTTTAACTAATTAAAAAACTACGAAGCAATATGAACAGTTTTACCGCCAACAATAGTGCGCAAGACTTTCACATTTTCAATGTCATCAGCAGGTATTTTAAATACATTGCGATCTAACACGATCATGTCTGCAAATTTACCCACCTCAAGGGATCCGACAACATCTTCACGATGCTGTGCATAGGCGGAATCTATTGTTGCAGAACGCAAAACTTCAATCACAGTCATGTCCCGATCATTATCGAGTCTTGGCGCGGGTTGACCATTAATATCGCGTCCACGACGTGTGGCTGCGACTTTCAAATCATACCATTCGTCAAAATCATCGATTGGCCAGTCACTACCAAAAGCAACCACGGCACCTGCATCAATAAACTTAGCAATAGGCTCTAGTTGCTGGAAGCGGGTTTCACCGAGCATGTTTTTCTCGAATGCAGCCAGCTCAGGTGTTGGAGCAGCCCACTGGAATGATAAGCAGGCGATAGTATTTAGACGTGCAAAACGTGCATAGTCTTTAGCGTCGACCAGCTCATTATGAGCGAGTCCTGGGCGAATATCTTTTTCAGGATGTGCAGCTCGCATTTTTTCAATCGCATCTAACACGATAGAAACGGCACCTTCTCCTACAGTATGTAAGTGAGGATCGTAACCTGCCGCAGCGATTTTTTCGAGCAGTTCATTGAGGATCTCAGCGGTAAAATAGAGGTCACCGTAGTTATCGGTTTCAACCCAATTAGGGGCGCTATCGGTGCCTTTATTCACACGATATGGCTGTAGCAATGATGCGGTCATGGTTGGATATTGCAGCACGCCATCCACAAACATTTTGATGTTACGTAATCCGATGCCAGGTGCTGGCGTCCATTCGGCTTGGTGCCATTTTTTGGCGAAAGCAACAGCTTTATCAACCGCAGCGGCAACCGCAGCAACATTTGGCGTATCATCAGGCGTGATTTCTCGCGCAGCTTGGAAACGTAATGTCAGTTCGCCACGTTGTTGAAGTTGGTGGAATGCATCTAATTGCTGCTCAGAAACACGGGCATCCATCACCATCGTGACACCTTGTTGGTTCAATACTTTTTGAACTAACTCAGCGACTTCTACTGCTTGTTCATCGCGGATCGATGGGATGCTATCGGCAGCACGCATGGCTGGAGCATCTTCGAGAATACCATTGAGTTCACCATTCTCGTACTTACCAATTTTGCCATCTGGCGGCTCAGGGGTGTCTTTAGTGATCCCAAATAATTCGAGCGCTCGGCTATTGGCTAATAGCGTATGGCAGTCATTGGAGAACAGGACTACAGGGCGTTTGGTATTGAGTTTATCCATATCTTCACGATACATATCAATACCCGCAGGTAACATGCCTTGACGTAACCACGCAGTGACTTTTAGCCAGTCATTTTCTCCCGTGCGCGGGTCTTTATCGAGGTGGCTTTGCACGCGTTGTAAAATTTGCTCGATAGTCAGGGATTCATAGTTCAGATGGCAGCCAAAAAGCTGAATGCCTCCCCAAAATGGGTGCATATGTCCATCGATGATCCCTGGCATCATCATTTTGCCTTCAAGATCGATGCTCTCTGTTTCTGGACCTACATATTGATGCAATTCATTTGAAGTCCCTGTTCCAAGAATATAACCATCTTTCAAGGCGATAGCGTCAACAACGCTATCTTGACTGTCTGCGGTATAGATATAACCGTTGAAATAAATAACATCAGCAATTTTATTATTCATCGTAAACCGTCTGTATCAGGGGCTCCTAAGGAGCCAGAACCAAAAAAATAATGGGGAAGATAGACTTCCCCATACAGACTGCTGACAAACCGGCTAGGTTTGGTGGCAGGTTGAATAGGTTTTGAAAATAATTAGGAAAATCAATTCATTGATTTTCGGCTGATAACACAAAGCAGGAAAAACGACGTTTTTATCCTGCTTTGTCAACAACCTCAATGGGGAAGATAAGCTTCCCCATAATCAACGAAAGGTACTGGGAAAATTAATTGATAATCATCTCAGTCTCGGCATCGGATATAGCAGGCGGACGACGAGTAAAACCATGGGTTAATAAAGTGAGATAACCTGCACCTGCGGCTAACCAACATAAACCCACTGTAAAGGCTTCTGCATCTAGGCTTGTCCATAACCACAAGGTTAAAACAACCCCAATCGATGGCATAATCAAACACGTGAGCAGTTTGGTATTATCCAAGGAAGCTTTACGGTCAATATAGAAATGTTTAATGACCGATAAATTCACGAAGGTAAAGGCGATCAGTGCACCGAAGCTTATCATGGAGGCAACCATGCTAAGAGATAGCACAAGAGACAGCAGCGAAGCTACCGCCACAAAAATAATGGAATATACCGGTGTATTCAGGCGTGGATGTAAATAGGCAAAGATAGAACGCGGTAGCACACCTTCACGACCCATAGCATAGAAAATACGCACAATACTGGCTTGAGATGTCATTGCGGAAGCAAATACACCAATAACATAAGCGGTAATAAAGCTTGATGCCATTAAGGATGCGCCGATCCACTTCATTTTATCGCCCACTTGTTGCATCACTGCAATACTGGCAACATCGGTGTTCGGGATAAAGTCTTGCCATACCGGGTACATTAAGTGTGCGCCGTAAGAGATAGCAATGAACATCGCTCCCGCGATAAATACGGTATATAAAATGGCTTTTGGTAAAGCACGACGAGCATCTTTAGTCTCTTCTGCCATCGTCGAAATAGCATCAAAGCCTAAGAAGGCTAAGCACAGTACCGCAGCACCGGCGAAGAGCCCTGATACTTGTGATGACATCACCGTTAATGGCGCCATTAGTGCTTCGACATCTAAAACATAGGCATTTTGGAAGCAGATGTATAAGAAGATGGCGATAAACACAAATTGCATCAGAATAATCAGCATATTTATCCAAGATACCAGTTTGATACCCAGAATGTTCATGATGCTAACAATCGCGATGGTTGAGCAGATTATCACTGGCATTGGGATATTGGGGAGTGCTTCGTGGACAAAGATCCCAATGGCAATGTAGTTAATAATCGGAAGAAATAGATAATCCAGTAGTTGTGCCCAACCAACAAGAAATCCAAGAGTGCCGCCAAAGGTTTTTTGCACATATGAATAGGCAGACCCAGAAAGTGGGAGTGCGCTGGTCATGCGGCAATAGCTCATGGCTGTAAAGAAGACAGCAGCAAGTGTAATTAAATAAGCGATAGGCAGGTGGCCTTCACTTAATACAGTAACTTGTCCATAGGTGGTAAAAATCCCGAGCGGTACCATATAGGCAAGCCCGAAAAACACTAACGCAGGGGTGGTCAGTACACGTTTCATTTGAACGGTATTCTGTTGCATTTTGAAGCCCTTCCCAAAAGCCCTTAACAACGTTAACTCTGTCTGAATACACAGGCCGAGTGAACCTAAAAATGCAGCCATATAACTTCAGCTATAGCACTACATGTCTTGTTTTTTACATACGCTAATTATTGAATTAGGTATGTGGTAGACGCTTTGTATTCAATTTCAGAAAACCTCGCACCAGGACAGAATATAAAATCACTGTCATCGTGCGCACTTTAATGAAACGTCAGTAATGAATCGGACCATTACCATCCGCTGGGGTGAATACAAGCGGCGTACAATATAATTATCAAGCTCCTATTAAGCAATCATTTATTTCAATAAATAAATATACTGTTTTATTTCAACGAGTTGATGTTTGAAAGGTAAATAAATAACGTAGAATTTAATGTAAGTTAAATATGAATCATTTTTTATCTAAAATCAAGTGATATAAAATATTTGTAATTTATTGAAATAAAAGAATAAAACAGGTTTGCTTTAAAGATGTTGAAAACGGGATAAAAATGATAAAAAGTTAAATTGAATTTTAATAAAAATCACTTATTTATATAAAATAATTTAACCTTTCTAGTTCCATTAAATGAAACCTATATAAACAAAATAATATAATTAGCGTGTTAGCACTAATTTAAGTCCGATATTATGGGCACGAATGCCCATAATAGGAAAAACTAAATGTTATTTTCTTCTAAGCTTCTGCTGTGTATATAACGCATCTAAAGTAAATAAAATTAATGCAACCCAGATAAAGCCAAATGTGATGAGCAGTTCTTGGGTCATCACTTCACCATACATAAAGACGGCCAGTAAGAACATAATGCTTGGACCTAAATATTGGAAAAAGCCCAATGTTGATAGCCTTAAATGATTGGCAGCTTCAGTAAATAGCAACAATGGAACAGTGGTGATAATCCCTGCGGCAATTAAGAGGATATTTAAATGCCAACTGTTCATCGTCATGTCACTTGTCGGACTATCTGCAAAGAACAATAAGAAAATGATACCAACAGGTAGTAACCATAAGGTTTCAAATGTCATGCCTGTTTGGGCATCAACCCCCAATTTTTTGCGTAATAATCCGTAGGTTGCAAATGTCACCGCAAGACTTAACCCAATGATAGGCACAGAGCCAAACTGCCATAGCTGAATTAACACGCCCGTCAATGCTAGTCCAACCGCGACCCATTGCATTCTACGAAAACGTTCATGCAAAAATAACATACCAAACAGTACGTTAACCAGAGGGTTGATAAAGTATCCTAAGCTGGCTTGTAGCATATGCCCATTATTTACTGCCCAGATATAAATCAACCAGTTAGACGCAATTGTTACCGCAGTGACACCTAAGACTAAGATTTTTTTAGGTTGTTTTAATACTTGGCGGAAATAACTCCAATGGCGTGAAATAGTGAGCAGTAGCAGCATAAAGAAAAATGACCAAATAATCCGGTGAGTCAAAATTTCTTCGGCTGGAACTTCTTTAATAGATTTAAAATAAATGGGAGCAACACCCCAAATAAAATAAGCGCCTAAGGCACATAACACGCCTTTGGTAGTATTTTGTTGGCTCATGAATAGCTCTGAAATTGATATAAAGTCAAACTGAGAGATCGAAACCAAGAAAGCGGATGGTTCGATGTGTGATGCCATAAATGTGACATTGCTCAGGTTTTTTTACAAGCTATTAGTTAATGATGTTATTAATTATTTATTGGGATGTTTCATCCGATTAAATAAGTCGCCGTTGCCGTCGCAATATGTTGGTTTTTTTCATTGTGCAATTCACTGCGAGTGACTGCTATTTTATTGCCATCACGGAGTAAGCTGGCGCTCGCAATAAATACATCACCACGACCAGGACGTAAGTAGTCAACGCGTAAGTCGATAGTGCCCATCTTTGACATCTTATCTGCAATATCTTGATATGTGAGAGTGTCAATGCGTTGTAGGATCCGATTGATACAGACCATGCCTCCTGCCACATCTAACAGGGATGCAATAACACCGCCATGCAGAATATTTTGGGTAAAATTTCCAATAAGTTCAGGGCGATTTTTTACGGACAATTGAACTAAGTCATCCGTCATTTGCAAAAGCTCAATCCCAAGCAGTTGATTAAATGGCATTTTGTAGATAAAAGCATCACTCATAAATTTACTGGCTTCTTCGAAGGTATAGATGCGCTCATTCATTTTAGGATCCTTGTCTATGATGTTAATCATAAGTTAACATTATGTATGTGCTAATATCTAGAAAACAAATGAATAATCTTTCAACGGTTAATCATGTTTCGGTGTAAAATGAGACAAATTTTTTTTCACTGCTGTTGAAATAGGAATGGCAAATGCGCGCTTTACAAATGTTGTTGAGTTCTGTGCTCTGTTTCTGGTCTGTTTCACTCTTTGCATCTGATAATACCGAAGAACCGGCACAGCAGGATGCAGCAAATCATACCCCCGTTCGCGGAAGTATTATTTCTGGGTTACTGCAAAATTACGATAACCCCTTTGTTTTATATCCTTACGAACCTAACTACATCATTTATACCTATACTTCGTCGATGAATAAAAAAGCCATCGCGAGCTATGATTGGGGGAATGATGCGCTTAACGATGAAGTGAAATTCCAATTGAGTTTGGCATTTCCAATTTGGCGTGGCATCGCAGGGGAAAACTCAGTGCTCGCCGCCTCTTATACTCAGCGTTCTTGGTGGCAACTAAGTAACAAGAAAGAATCTTCACCATTTCGTGAAACCAACTATCAACCCCAAATTTTTGTGGGCTGGGCGCTAGATAACCAATTTGCTGGCTGGACGTTACGTGAGTTTGAAACAGGTTTTAACCACGAGTCGAACGGTCGTTCAGACCCTACATCTCGTAGCTGGAATCGAGTTTATGCCCGAGCGATGGCACAAAAAGGGGATTGGCAAGTTGAGTTAAAACCGTGGTACCGCATTCCTGAAAGCGAAAGCAGTGATGACAACCCAGATATCAATAAATACCTTGGTTATTATCGCGTCAAAGTGGGCTATGACCTTGGCGAAAGTGTAATTTCGGTAGCAGGACACTATAACTGGAACTCTGGTTATGGCAATGCAGAGTTGGGATGGAGCTACCCGATGACGAAACATGTGCGCCTTTATACCCAACTGTTTAGTGGTTATGGTGAGTCGATGATAGACTATAACTACCGTCAAACGCGTTTTGGTATCGGTGTTATGCTGAACGATATCATGTGATCTGGGCAGACATTCCGGTCAATTCAAGGTAATATCTTGCCAATAGCTGCTCTTTTCGGGCAGCTATTTGTTTCAACCTCTAGAGGAAATTCGTGTCTACCGCTTGCGTTATCAATCAACTTTCACTCGCTGAAAATGTGCTAAACAGCACGTTTGGTTATCAATCCTTTCGTCCAGGGCAAGATGCTGTCATTGGTGGGATCCTCGATGGTCGCGATTGCTTAGTATTGATGCCTACGGGGGGCGGAAAATCGCTCTGTTATCAAGTTCCAGCCTTGGTGAAACAAGGGATAACATTGGTGGTTTCTCCCTTGATATCCTTGATGAAGGATCAAGTCGACCAACTGAAATTACACGGTGTTGAAGCCGCCTGTTTGAACTCTTCGCAAACTTCTCTCGAACAACGCCAAATCATGGAACAGTGCACCCAAGGGAAAATTAAACTCTTGTATGTGGCACCAGAACGCTTACTGACTGACTATTTTATTCAACAGTTGGAGAGTTGGGATATCGCCTTACTGGCGGTAGATGAAGCACACTGTATTTCCCAATGGGGCCATGATTTTCGCCCAGAATACCGTTCATTAGGTCAATTACGCCGCGCGTTACCTAATGTACCAGTGATGGCTCTGACGGCAACAGCCGATGAAACTACTCGCGCTGATATTGTTCGTTTATTGGAATTGAACGACCCATTAATCCATGTTAGCAGCTTCGACCGACCAAACATTCGCTATACTTTAGTCGAAAAATATAAGCCGTTAGATCAACTCTGGTTTTTCATTAAGGCTCAAAAAGGCAAGTCCGGTATTGTTTACTGTAATAGCCGTAGCAAAGTGGAAGAAACCGCAGAAAGATTACAAAAGCGAGGTTTAAGTGTTGCGGCCTACCATGCGGGTTTAGAAAATGCTCAGCGTGAGTGGGTACAAGATGCTTTTCAGAAAGACAACCTGCAAATTGTCGTGGCGACCGTCGCATTTGGGATGGGAATTAACAAATCCAATGTGCGTTTTGTGGCGCATTTTGACATCCCTCGTAATATTGAAGCGTACTACCAAGAGACAGGACGAGCAGGGCGTGATGGCGTCGAGGCGGAAGCTATTCTATTTTATGATCCTGCGGATATGGCATGGTTGCGTCGGTGCTTAGAAGAAAAGCCGGCAGGAATGCAGCAGGATATTGAACGTCATAAATTGAACGCGATCGCCGCGTTTGCAGAAGCACAAACGTGTCGCCGTTTGGTGTTACTGAATTATTTTGGTGAAAACCGCCAAAAGCCATGTGGTAACTGCGATATTTGTCTCGATCCACCAAAACGCTATGATGGATTAGTGGATGCACAAAAAGCTTTATCGTGCATTTATCGTGTTGGACAGCGTTTTGGTATTGGCTATATTGTTGAAGTGCTACGGGGAGCGAATAATCAGCGGATCCGTGATTTAGGGCACGATAAGCTACCAGTCTATGGCATTGGTAAAGAACACACGAATGAACATTGGGTGAGTGTATTGCGCCAATTGATTCATTTAGGGATGATCACCCAGAATATTACCCATTTTTCAGCATTACAGTTAACCGAAGCGGCCAGACCGATACTCCGAGGCGAAATGCCATTACAGTTGGCGGTTCCTCGAGTTTTAGTCACCAAAAGCCGGAATCAACAAAACAAAATTTACCACGGCAATTATGATAAGAAGCTGTTTGCCAAATTGCGTAAATTACGTAAATCCATCGCAGATGAAGAGAATATCCCACCTTTTGTGGTCTTCAATGATGCAACGTTAATTGAAATGGCAGAGCATTGCCCAACTAAGCCGGTTGAACTCTTGCTGATCAATGGGGTGGGCGAGCGTAAGTTAGAACGTTTTGGAGAGGCATTTATGACCTTGATCCAAGACCATCTAGAAGGTTATGAATGAGGAAACGCCATGTCGCCAGATAGTCTAAAAGCCAGTTGGTTAAATCGAGAAACTGAGTTTTCGGCCTTTACCAACGGTCCGCTTTTAGATTTTTGGCAGTTACGTGAAGAGGGACAATTTCTCGGTGTTGATGAGCTTCCTATTCACTATGTGCGTTTTATTCATGCAAAGCATCACAAAGCGGTGGTTATCTCACCAGGTCGCAGTGAAAGTTACGTTAAATACCCTGAAGTTGCCTATGATTTTTACCATTTAGGTTTTGATGTTTTTATTATTGATCATCGTGGACAAGGGCGATCCGGGCGTATGTTAGCCGATCCGCAAAAAGGACACGTTGAAAAATTTACAGATTACATTGATGACTTCGCTAAATTCATTGATTTAGAGGTCAGAGATCGCCACTATCTTAAATGCTATGCACTGGCGCACTCAATGGGCGGAGCTATTCTCGCGGGTTATTTACTTCGAGACAACGTGACATTTGATGCTGCTGCATTATGTGCTCCCATGATTGGGGTCAATTTACCGATGCCCCATTGGTTGGCAAGCTTTATTGTTGAGCGGGCAGAACCGCGCCGAAGTGTGCGAAATGACTACGCTGTATCAACGGGGAAGTGGCAGCCATTACCTTATTTAATCAATGTATTAACCCATAGCCAAGAACGTTATCGACGTTACTTACGTTACTATGCGGATTATCCTGAATTACGTCTCGGTGGTCCAACTTACCACTGGTTACGAGAAAGTTTTGCGATTGGCAAAGAGCTGGTTGCGAAAGCGGGAGAGATTGAGACCCCTCTGATGCTACTTGAAGCGAGCGAAGAGAAGGTGGTCAGCAATCGAGAGCTACAAGCTTTTTGTCAAAGTCGGCAAAAAGCGCAAATAGGACGAGAAGAAAAATTACCCCTCATTATCGAAGGGGCTCACCACGAAATCCTATTTGAAATAGATGCATTGAGAGCCATGGCACTCAATGCAATTTGTGATTTTTTTGAGCAGTATTAGCCATAGTTAGGGATCCTGTATGAAATATCCGGTTGTTGCTTCCGATTTGGACGGAACACTTTTATCTCCCAATCATGATTTAACGTTATACACCAAAGATACGCTCAAGCAGCTTGTGGCAACAGAAGGTGTGCGGTTTGTATTCGCAACGGGGCGCCATCACATCGATGTTGCACAGATCCGTGATGGTCTGGGGATTGATGCCTATATGATCACTTCGAACGGTGCTCGTATTCACAATACAAATGGTGATCTGATTTTTGAGCATAATGTTGACCCTCATATCTCCGAGGAACTCTGCTTAATGGAGTTTGATCATCCAGAAATCATCACTAACTACTATCATGGTGATGATTGGTTTATTAACCGTGAAAGCCCAGAGCAAAAAGAGTTTTTTAAGGAATCCGTCTTTAATTATCAGTTGTTTGATCGTCATGATTTTCCAACTTCTGAAGTCTGTAAGGTGTACTACACCAGTGAAGATCATGATTTACTGGTGGATCTTCAGCAGCGAATTCAGCGCCGCTGGAAAGATAAAGTGCATGTGACTTTCTCCTTACGTAGTTGCCTTGAAGTGATGGCAGGCTCTGTGTCTAAAGGGGAAGCGTTAAAGCAAGTGACGGCATTACATGGCTATGGAACCCATGATAGCATTGCGTTTGGTGACGGCATGAATGATAAAGAGATGCTGACGCTAGCGGGTAAAGGCTGCATCATGCAGAATGCTCATCAATTGCTAAAAGATGCATTGCCTCATATGGAAGTGATCGGTTCTAACCAAGATGATGCGGTAGCGCGTTATTTGAGAAGTAAATATTTAGACAACAAATAATTAGTTTTTGTATGTGCATTAGTAGAAAGCCAGATAGAATAAAAAGCTATCTGGCTTTTTATTTGCCTTTGAGATGAAATGGCAACGAAAAGTGCTATTTATCTAAATTAAGGTGTTTATCCTATTTTGTCTGTTGGCGAGTAAATTTAAACTACTCAGATGAAAAGCAAGTTTGGGCTGTATAATCTGAAAGATCAGCCGATAATAACGGGTATTACTGTGTTGCCAATTGCCATACTGCACTGTTGAGGGTTGTTTAGGATGAAAAAAATTGCGTTAGCGCTGTTGTTAGGATCTGTTTGTTATAGTTCATTATTACTTGCTACACCGGCGAAACCTACAACAGCAAGTGAACAGACGACGATAGAGCAAATCACGCAGTTAGCTGAAAAAGGCGATCCCGCGTCTCAATTCCTATTAGGTGAGCGTTATTTCAAAGGTCAGGGGGTTTCTCAAGACTCGAAAGTGGCCGCTGAGTGGTTTATCAAAGCAGGGGATCAAGGTAACTCAGACGCGCAGTTCCGACTGGGAACGATGTATGTTAATGGCTTTGGTGTGCGCCGTGACTATGATAAAGCGATGTTGTGGTATGAAGAAGCTGCCAAAAATGGTGATACTCGGGCAGAAACAAATATGGCAACCATGTATGCACAGGGCTTAGGGGTCAAGCAAGATCTCGAAAAAGCCGCCTATTGGTTTAGAAAAGCGGCACAAAGCGGCAATGTCATTGCGCAATTTAAAATTGGGCAAATGTATTCGATAGGTAGTGGTGTCGCATTAGATAATGAAAAAGCGGTATTCTGGTTCAGAAAAGCAGCGAAACAGCGTGATGCTAACTCCCAAGATCGTTTAGGGGTTATGTACTCCGAGGGTAAAGGGGTGAAAAAGAACCTTCAGCAAGCTTATGCTTGGTTGTCTACCGCGGTGTATAGTGGAAACAAAGAGAGTCAGCGCTTACAGAAAAAAATTGCAGAACAGCTGAGTGCAGAAGAGCTAAAACAAGCACAGAAGTTTGCTGACAATTACATTAAAACCTACGGTAACAACCAAGAAAGCTAAATATCTACCTCAATTTAACGGGATATCAGTAGGTATCCCGTCAATCCAATAATCGACAGAATCAAATATCCCCAGCAGAAGCGATAAAACCGATTATATCCCCAGCTTCGACGCACCATGATTTGTAGCTTTTGGGTCGACAATCGACGAATTTGTAAACGATAAGCCACCAAATATAGCAGACTCAAGCCTTGCCATAGATAGAGTGTATTAAAGGCAAAGCTTTTGCCAACAATCAGTAAAATCACCAATGGGATCAGAAAAAACAGTATGGAGCCCACTCGCTCATATTGCGTGATTCTCAATTTGATGGATTCGTCTTGGGCTTCCACTGTATGGATCATTATATTGCCTTTTTTGCGAGTAAGAATGAGGGAGCAAGCTCCCTCTATAAACTTAAAACTTAGAGCTCCCCAGTACCACGTGATGGATTGCGACCTGAGAGGTTATTTGTGGCACTTTGCAGTGTGTTATTACGCACATCGACACGCGCTTGGAAAGGTGGGAATGGTAAGGTAATTCCTTGTTCCGCAAAAGCTTCCAAAATATGTTGATGAATTTCGTGGCGTGCAGGTAAACGATGCCCCATTTCACCGGCATACACCCGTAGCTCGAAAATTTGAATCCCTTGCTGTAAGTCCACTAAATAGACTTCAGGGTTAGGATTTTCAAGGATCATTGTCGAGCGTTTCGCTGCACGAAGGATAATTTCAGTGACTTTTTCGCTATCGGCATCCACCGGAGCAGGGATAGTCATCACGATACGGGTAATGGTGTCAGTCAGAGACCAGTTAATAAACTGTTCGGTAATAAATGCCTTGTTTGGCACAATAATTTCTTTTCTATCCCAGTCCGTTAAGGTGGTCGCACGGGTATTAATCTTGGTGATACTGCCCGTTAGGTTACGGATAGTGACGGTATCCCCGATACGGATTGGCTTTTCAAATAAGATCATTAAACCAGAAATAATATTGGCAAAAATCTCTTGTAAACCAAATCCTAACCCAACCCCCATTGCGGCAATCAACCATTGTAGCTTCGACCAGTCGATCCCTAACATGGAGAAACCGACAATGGTCCCTATAATGGTAATACTGTATTTGGTTAAGGTACTGATGGCATACCCGGTACCGGGTGTTAAATCAAGATGTTGAAGTACAGCCAGTTCCAAGAGTGCAGGCAGGTTTCTCACTAATTGTGCAGTGACGATAATGACCAAGATGGCGATAAAAATCGACCCCATGGTAATGGCTTGAACAGTTTCTACACCATTGATAGATGAGGTGACATCCCATAAACGAATATTTTCAAGGAATGAAAATGCAGTATGCAATTCAGACCACAACCAAATTAATGACACCAGCGCTATCATCGTGAGAATGGAGCGGACCAATCCCACAGACTGGGAGCTGATGGCATCCAGATCGATAACCTGCTCTTCGATATCAATATTCCCTTCGCCGCTGGCATTCGGAAATTGTGCGTCTTCTTCCCCTTTGGCTCGTTGAGCTAACATTTCCGCACGGCGCTGCTTAGCCCGTTCAAATGCCAATTTACGGCGTTGCATCGACATCCAGCGTTGGATAGTGTGATAGACAATCAAAATCACAAACCAAATCGCCACAGATGTTTCTAAGCGAGCTAATAACGCTTGAGAGGTAGAGAAGTACCCTAATACGGAGAAAAATGCAGCAATCACAGGGGCAATAAAGATCAGCCACCATAATGCGGTATTGATTAAGTTTTCACCGGAGCCGTGTCGGTCCAAATATAATGGAATTTTAGAACGGCGTAAGTTATTGGTGATTAAGCTTAATGCGACACACAGAATGAGGAAACAGAGGCGCCCTAAGGTCGCAGAAAACTCTCTTTCGCTATAGTGTTCAAAGGTGATGATGGCCATCACAAGTGGGACAATCACAAAAATCGCTAAACGATAATGGCGCATTGCCCGTTTGACCGCGTCTTTATCCCAACCAAAATGCGCAATAAATAGTCCTGTTGGTCGTGAAAACGTTTCACTGATCATAAATAGCCAGAGCAGCGGGGTGGTTGCGCTAACACCGTAGCCAATGGCGGCTGCCATCGGATATTGCCAAGCACTTTGCAACCCGTAACCAATAGCCGACCACATCATGGGCAGGGGAAGTGCAACGATAATGGACCAAAAAATTGTACGAATCGTTAGATAAAAGCGGTCTTGTGTCACTTTGCCAATACGCAAGCTAGAGCGGTCTAAGAAAGCTTGATAATGGCGACGTGTACTGACACTAAAAATCACTAAGATAATAGAACCCAGCAGATACAAGAATGAATCTTGGCTGGTGACCATGACCTCTAGTGCCCCGGCCAACTGGGAGAGGGTATCCAGTGATAGTAATTGGGTCATGTCTGTGACCACAATAACAGGGTAATTGATGCTAATTGCTGGAACATCCGCAACCCAGAAGAGATAGCGGTTTGATGCATCTTTCACTTCTTTTAATGCATCAGTCAATTGTCCTGTCGCCACATTGAGCTTGGTTAGCTCCAACATTTCACCGTCAAAACCCGAAATAAGTGAGGTTAATAGCTCTTTACGGGTTTTCATTAAGGATTGGTACACTTGCGACTGAGCAGGGTTTAAATCATTCGCACTTTCTTGTACAGAAACGTCGAGTTTAGCGAGGCGCTCAAGCATATCTTCGTAATTTAAGCGCTGGACACGTAAATCTGCCATTTCTCGGTCAAGCTGTTGGCTTTTCGGAATTTCAGGCAGTCGAGAAAGCTGGGTACGCAGTGCTTCCCCTAAGGTGCTCGAGCTGCTGATCCACTGAGCTTGTTCACGGATCGTTGACAGCGCTTGTCGTGCATTACGAATGCTTGTGGAAATCTCTGTTTGATTGGTGGTGATGGCACTCATACGTTGAGCTTGCTCGGTCAACTCTTGAGACATCTTACGGTTGATATCAAGCTGCTCTTTTAAGAACGGGGTCAATTCACCTTGTTCCGCCAACATTTCCGTGTGTTCTAACGCCAAAATGGCTTTCTGTTGGCGCTGAGTGTTTTGGAAATCGCGTAACTGTTGTAACTCAAGCTCTAGGCGTTGATAACGCTTTTTCTCAAGCTCAAGCGCCATTCGGGAAATTTCTTGGCGGTTATTGGCAGACAATTGCGCCATTTCTAGCTCATTCACAGTAGATTTGCGAGCACTTACTTCGGCTTGAGCTAGTGTATATTGAGCTTCTGCTAATGGTGTTCCCGGAGTATTGAGCGATTGAAGCCGTGTTGATGCATCGGTTAACTGGCGGCGCGCTTCAGATAATTGTTGCGGCAAAACATTTAGGGATTCGCTAATTTCGCGCCCTTTATCCTGTTCTTGCTGCATTAATCGACCTTGGTCAAGCAACTGGCTGCTGAGCTGGGTAATACGTTGCTCTAATTCGCTTAAGCTAATGCTGGTGGGAATGGCAGGCGGTGTATCCGCTTCATTGAGCAGATTCTGGCGGATTGTTTTGATAATCTTAGGAAAATTATCAATCGCATCTTGGTATGACTTGGCTTTTCTATCTGACTCACGGGCTTCATTAATCCAGCTCAATGCCCCTTGTAACGCTTGAGCAACCTCAGCGTCCTTCGGGTTTTTGCTTGGATCAAGCTGTTTAAGCTCCTGCGTAATCTGTGCTTCATCTTGTACGGAGGCTGGCGCCGCATAAGATGAAAAAACGATTAACAGGCTAAGTAAAAAACTGATAATCAAACGCACAGTGAGGAGCTCCTTCAGCGATAGATAACTTAATTATAGTTTAAATGATTAGCTAACAGTTTCAGTGCGTTGTTGTCCATCAACAGACTCTGCTAACAGCTCACCCATGCGGGTTGCATAGCCAGGGATCAATGATGCATTAAAACGAATTTTGTTTGGTTCAAACAGGTTGATGACAGTAGAACCCAGCTTGAATAGACCCATTTCTTCCCCTTTACGTAGGAAAATTGCCCCTTCTTCATCTTGCTCTGGGTAAGTCCAACGTTTGATTACGCCTTCACGTTGTGGATTAACACAACCGCTCCAAACGGTATCAATACTACCGACAATGGTTGCCCCGACTAAAATCTGTACCATGGCACCAAAAGGGGTATCAAATACGCAGATTAAACGTTCATTACGTGCAAATAAATTAGGTACGTTGGCTGCGGTTAATGGGTTAACAGAAAAAAGGTCGCCAGGAACGTAAATCATCTCGGTTAATAAACCATCACACGGCATATGGACGCGGTGATAGTCACTTGGGGATAAATAGGTGGTGATAAAATCACCATTACGGAACTTATCCGCTAATTCATATTGACCTGCCAGCAAGGCTTCAACGGTATAGTTATGACCTTTTGCTTGGAAAATCAAATCATTATCAATAGAGCCTAACTGACTAACTGCGCCATCTGCTGGCTGTGCAAGTTGATGTTCGGCTGCCACAATTGGGCGTGCGTCATCTTTTAGCGTACGAATGAAAAAGTCGTTAAAGGTTGAATACGCTGTTAACTCACTTTTTTGAGCTTCATTCATATTCACTTTATACGCTTTAGCGAACAGTTTTATGGCCCACTGGGTGACAATGCCCACATTTCGACTAGCAAACCATCCTGCAAGTTGGGTAAGCCCTTGTTTAGGCAGCATAAACTGCAAGCGGATTTTGATTTTATCTAGCACGTTAACCTCTGAATTTTAAAGGTAAGTTAGTGAAAGGGCGCTATTGTAACCGAAACTAATGCGCTTTCGAATTATTTCAGAAAGCGGGTGAAATGATCGATAAAATGTAAGCGCCCACTAACTTATTTTAGACTGATTTTGGGGATTATTTTTCTTTCGCGGTAAAGTTACCGCGCAGTTTCACTTGTTCCATACTTTCTAAAATACGGTGATAGTTTTCAAAGCGTGATTCGGCAATCCTGCCATCTTCCATCGCCTCTCGCAGCAAACATCCAGGATCATCTAAATGTTTACAGTCACGGAATTTGCAGCCGCCAAGGTAATCTTTAAATTCGACAAACCCTTTAGTAACTTGTTCCTTCGTGAGATGCCATAGACCAAACTCGCGTACCCCAGGTGAGTCAATAACATCGCCCCCATGTGGGAAATGATAGAGTCTAGATGCTGTCGTGGTGTGTTGTCCTAAACCAGAGATATCGGAAACATTATTGACTAAGATGCTCTGTGCATTATCAGGGAGTAATGTATTTAATAAACTGGATTTACCTACCCCAGATTGACCGACAAAGACGGAAACTTTTCCTGCTAAAATGTTAGTGAGTGCTTCCATTCCTTCGCCTGTGTGGCTGGACACTTCGAGAACTTGATAACCAATATCCGTATAAATTGTCATTAAATCGCTAACCCACTCACGATTTTCATCATCTAGCAGATCAACTTTGTTTAAGACAATAATGGGTTGAATTCCTGTTGTCTCGCAGGCAACTAAGTACCGATCGATAATATTCAGAGATAATTCGGGTAAAATCGCAGAAACTACCACGATTTGGTCGATATTAGCAGCGATCGGTTTGAGCCCATCATAATAATCAGGGCGAGTTAAGACAGAGTGGCGTTCATGAACCGCTTCCACAATTCCGTTCACTTTAATGTCACTTTGGGTATTGAGAGCAGGGCGCCAGACAACATTATCACCCGTTACTAAGGATGAGATGGTTCGGCGCAGGTTACAGCGCTGTATGGTGCCATCTGCGGCTTCAATATCCGCATGCTGACCAAAACGGCTAATCACTAAGCCCTCTTGAGCCTCACCTAATTGGCTATCATCAATCTCAATCGTTTTCTGCTTTTTGAGTCTTTTTTGATGATTTTCTTGCACGCGGCGCTGTTGGCCTTTCGAAAGTTTCTGCTTAGCCACCTGACCTCTCTCACATAAATAATTTGGCGTCTATATTATAACCGATAGGTACGTTGTTCAAAAATGACATACCTATAACTGATAGCACGAAGGGTGTTATCATACCTTAACTCCACCGTATTCAGTTAGGGCATATCATGCAAAAGAATGAGAATAATTTAATTTGGATCGATTTAGAAATGACCGGACTCGATCCTATTCGTGATCGTATTATTGAAATTGCCACTATTGTGACTGACAGTAACCTGAATATTTTAGCGGAAGGTCCGGTTATTGCGGTTCATCAAACCGAGGAACAGCTGGCATTAATGGATGAGTGGAATGTAAATACTCATACCAATAGCGGTTTAGTCGAGCGAATCCGTAAAAGTGTGATTAGTGAACGTGAAGCTGAGTTAGCGACCCTTGAATTTTTAGAAAAATGGGTACCAAAAGGCGTATCACCAATCTGTGGGAACAGCGTAGGTCAAGATCGCCGTTTCTTATTTAATTATATGCCAGAATTGGAAAGCTATTTTCACTACCGCTATTTGGATGTGAGTACATTAAAAGAGTTAGCCCGCCGTTGGAAACCTGAGATCCTTGCTGGATTCTCCAAGAAAAATACCCACCAAGCGCTGGATGATATCCGCGAGTCGATTGCCGAGCTGGTCTATTACCGAGAAACGTTTATTAAATAACGGGCTCTAGAGTACCCAGTATTATAGCAATCTTAAGCATGCCATATGCTCAAGTTATATGGCATTGTTTGGGAGATATCATCATGGCAAATTACACTCGCGAGTTTGAAAGCGTTGATGGTTTGAGAGTGGAAGATTAGGTGACGTCATTATAAGAAAGTAAAAGGTTAACAAACTTAACACGTTGAAATTCTTATTTAACAATCAGCGATGACAAAATCATCATTGTGATTGTTTTATCATCAAACGAACAAAAAAATAAAAAATTTGAGTTCAAACCCTTGCTAGTATCTTAATTTTTCGTATAATGCGCTCCCCGTACCGATGAAGTTTTTACTGTTTTGTCGGCACGATTAAAGCACCAAGAATTGGTTATGCGGGAATAGCTCAGTTGGTAGAGCACGACCTTGCCAAGGTCGGGGTCGCGAGTTCGAGTCTCGTTTCCCGCTCCAAACTTTCTTGATGTTTTAGCTAGAGCACTATTTTCGGAATGCGGGAATAGCTCAGTTGGTAGAGCACGACCTTGCCAAGGTCGGGGTCGCGAGTTCGAGTCTCGTTTCCCGCTCCAAACTTTCTTAGTGTTTTAGCAAAAGTAGTACCTTCCAAATGCGGGAATAGCTCAGTTGGTAGAGCACGACCTTGCCAAGGTCGGGGTCGCGAGTTCGAGTCTCGTTTCCCGCTCCAAATTTTTCTCTTAGTATCTCCTCAATATACTTCACTGATTTTTAGTTTTATAGCTAAGCATTAATACTTATTTTGGCTTTTAGCGTCTATTCTTTGTGCACAAACAATTTTTGTCATGAGAATCCAAGATCCTTTTATTATTTATGATCTTTTTAGGATCCAAGTGAGTTTTTTGCTTGCATTCATAAGCAGAGCGCCATAGAATAGCCACCCCTTAGCAATAGGGCACTCTATAAGAACTTCGACTAAAATGACGAACGTTCTACTGAATAGTAAAAAATCCTATTTTTGCCATTTCAGCTAAAATTTCTTCTCAACCTGATTTTTTACCAACTTTACTTTAGTTAGTTAAGTAAAATTCAGCGTTTTTTATTATTTCTTTCTATGAGAAAGTTATCCACAATTTGAGTGGGTCTGGGTTCAATCTATCCTAGACGGAAACACTTTACTGCACAGAGTTATCCACAGGTTGCGTGTTGGTTAACTTTTGACTATCACAAAATGAATATTCATCGTTTTTACTTTAATCTATTGAAATTAAAGTAAAAAAATATTTGTTCAAAATGTGCTGAGCACAACTTGCAAATCCTTTACCTATTGTCGGCTAAGCCTTTTTTTATTTTATTCACATCAGTTTGACAATTTACTACTTAGGATATAAGGGTGGGCTTTTTTTAGGCGTCTCGCGGTAAACCTTTAGTAATTGCCCTAACAAGACGTTTTTGTTGCGAAGTTTGAATTGTGACTTGATTTTCTTCTCGGCGCTTTAATTGCTGCTCAATAGACCATTGGAAGTGTTCGTCTAGCATTGGGTTCATTCCAAGACGATTTTGCAATGCGAGGACAATACTATCTTGATAGGGCGCGTTACCCAAAGCGACACTGACATTTCGAAGCCATTTAATATAGCCAATGCGGCGGATTGCCGATCCTTCTGTAATACGTAGAAATTTCTCTTCACTCCATGAAAAAAGATCTAATAGCTCTGGCGTATGCAATGCAGCCCTTGGGCTAAAATCGCTTTCATCAGTGAGCTGAGAAAAGCGATTCCATGGGCAGATGAGCTGACAGTCATCACAGCCATAAATTCGATTACCCATCAATGGACGAAATTCCTCAGGAATTGCACTATCTAATTCAATGGTCAGATAGGAAATACAGCGTCTTGCATCGACAGTATAGGGTTCAACAATCGCACCTGTCGGGCAGGTTGTCATGCAAGCAACGCAGCGCCCACATTGTTCTTCAACGGGTTGATCGACAGGAAGTGGCAGGTTGATCAGTAACTCACCAAGAAAAAACCAAGATCCCGCATGTTGATTAAGTACCAATGAGTGCTTACCAGTCCAACCTAACCCCGCTTTAACCGCTAATGGACGTTCAAGGATAGGGGCTGAATCAACAAACGGGCGAAAGTTTATGTCATCGGAACATTCAAACTGTTGGCAATAGTCTAAGATTTGATCTCCAAGCACTTTTAAGCGTTTTTTTAATAGCTTATGATAATCTCGACCGAGAGCATAGCGACTGACGTAGCCTAGCTCAGGGTTGTTAAGCGTGCTGGCAAAAGCCGCCTTCGCAGGGAGATAATTCATGCGGACGCTGATGACCCGTAGTGTGCCGGGATGTAATTCGTGGGGTCTTGCCCGCATCATGCCATGGCGATTCATCCACTCCATGTCGCCATGATATTGTTTATCCAGCCAGGCTTGGAGCTTGGGTTCCTCAAGGGTAAGATCCGTATCGCAAATACCGACTTGTTGAAAGCCAGCATCGATGCCCCATTGCTTAATATTTTGGGCGAGAAGTTCAAGATTGAGGCGTGTGGACATGGGAAATATCTAGATAAAAGTGGATTCGCAGGCACTCTAACACGATCGTTTGATTTCTCAAAATCAACGGATCTTGTGGGGTCGATCTTAGTCGGATATTTCCGATCTCGATGTTCCAACAATGTTAAATAACAAAAATAGATCCGCTTGAGTTAAAATAGGCGTTAATATCAATCTTGAATAGATCTCATCATTATAATTGGCTGCACCAACTATGAAAGAACGCACAATACAACTTGCTAATGAAGAGCAAACCGTAGCACTAGGGCGCACGATTGCAATGGCTTGCAAACAAGGCGCGATAATTAACCTTTATGGGGATCTTGGCGCGGGGAAAACAACGTTTAGCCGTGGATTTTTGCAAGCGTTGGGTCACAAAGGCCATGTTAAAAGCCCAACTTATACATTAGTTGAGCCTTATGAATTAGCGGATAGACATGTTTTTCACTTTGATTTATATCGCTTAGCCGATCCTGAAGAACTTGAGTTTATGGGGATTCGCGACTATTTTTCTGACACCTCCGTCTGTTTGGTTGAATGGCCACAGCAAGGCAAAGGCTTCTTACCTGAAGCGGATCTTGAGATCCATTTAACGTATCAAAATGAAGGGCGTCAGGCTCGCGTTGTCGCTTTTTCGGCAACCGGAGAGTCATTATTGGAAGCGTTAACGGTATTCTAAGGAACATATAGCTCATGATGAATGCATCGATGAACAGAATAACTACCAAGGGTATTTTTTCTTTTTTCCTATTATTGATGATGTTTGTATTGGCTTTGGTGACATCGACCGCCAAAGCTGCATCACTGTCTAATATTCAAGTCAGTAATAGCCCTTCACAGGCTCAAGTTACATTAACATTTGTTGATGGAAAGCCTGATTATTCGTACTTTCCGCTGCATTCACCAGAACGTTTAGTGATAGATGTCCAGCAACGTGGTGAAATTATTGGCTTACCATTAAAGCTCGCTAAAGGGGATTTAGTGAAGCAAGTACGTGCAAGCCAAGCGCCAGATAGCCAGCACAAACGTATTGTACTTGAGCTTGCCCAAGCGGCGAAAACGAAAGCGACCGTTCAGCAGGTTTCAGGTCAATATCAGGTCATATTCACCTTATCTACAGGTAAAGGACAGGCATCAAGCTCATTTAATAATACCGTGATGCCAACACAGTCTGCGGTCACGCCATCCACACGAAATTCGCAACCTGCTCAGCCTGCGCAAGAAAAATCATTAAAAATGAATGCGCCAGCCACAGCACCTGCGGCGGTTCCAGTATCAACAACACCGACTAAAACTTTGCCAAAAGGCACCAAGCAGGTCGTGATTGCTATTGATGCGGGTCATGGAGGGAAAGACCCTGGGGCAATCGGTAAAAATGGATATAAAGAAAAAGATGTTACCCTGAGTGTCGCGCGTAAGCTGTACCAGAAATTGGATGCAGACCCGATGTTTAAACCTGTTATGACAAGGGACGGTGACTATTTTATTTCAGTGAGTGGTCGTTCGGATGTTGCCCGTAAAAAAGGTGCCAACATGTTAGTGTCTATCCACGCAGACTCTGCACCTAACAGTAGCGCTCGCGGCGCCTCTGTATGGGTGTTATCAAACCGCCGTGCAAACAGCGAATTAGGTAGCTGGTTAGAGCAACGTGAAAAACAATCTGAGCTTTTAGGTGGAGCAGGAGATGCATTGAGCGGTGCGGATCCATACCTCAGCCAAGCCGTATTGGATTTACAATTTGGGCACTCCCAGCGTGTTGGTTACGATGTAGCAGTTCATGTGATTCAGCAACTAAGAAAAATTGGTAACATTCATAAGAAAACACCAGAACATGCGAGCCTTGGGGTATTGCGTTCCCCTGATATTCCATCAATCTTAGTCGAAACGGGGTTTATTAGTAACACTTCAGAAGAGCAGTTACTGAAATCGAATGACTATCAGGAAAAAGTGGCAGATGGTATCCATCAAGGGCTACGTCAGTACTTTTTAGCCAACCCGCTGCAAGCAGCGCCAAAATAAGTGAATTAGGTTATGGCAATCCAGATCCTTTCTCCTCAATTAGCAAACCAAATAGCGGCTGGAGAGGTGGTCGAAAGACCCGCCTCTGTTGTGAAGGAATTAGTAGAAAATAGCCTTGATTCTGGTGCGACTCGTATCGACATCGAGATAGAGCGAGGGGGAGAAAAGCTGATCCGCATTCGGGATAATGGCTGCGGGATCAACAAGGATGAGTTGGTTCTTGCTTTAGCACGCCATGCTACCAGTAAAATTGCGACATTGGATGATCTCGAAGCCATCATGAGCATGGGCTTTCGTGGCGAAGCCCTTGCCAGTATTAGCTCAGTTTCTCGACTGACATTAACCTCCAAGCCTGCGGAACAGAGTGAAGCATGGCAATCTTATGCAGAAGGTCGTGACATGCAAGTGACGGTGAAACCTGCCGCACACCCTAATGGCACGACGGTAGAAGTGCTTGATCTCTTTTACAATACACCTGCTCGTCGCAAATTTATGCGCACAGAAAAAACGGAGTTTGGGCATATTGATGAGGTTGTACGGCGCATTGCGCTTTCCCGCCCTGATGTTGCGATGAATCTGTCTCATAACGGTAAGTTGGTGAAACAATACCGCGCTGCGCAAGATGCTAACCAGCAAGAGCGTCGTTTAGGGACCATTTGTGGGACCGGGTTTATGCAAGGCGCACTTTCACTTTCTTGGGAGCACAGTGATTTAGGCATCAAAGGATGGGTCGTTGCTCCTTCAGCGTCCCCGTCAGGCATCAATGATATTCAATATTGCTATGTGAATGGCCGCATGATGCGCGATAAGCTGATCAACCATGCTATTCGTCAAGCTTATGAAGGGCATTTAGAGGATAATCAGCAACCTGCCTATGTGCTGTACTTGACGATTGACCCCAAACAAGTTGATGTCAACGTTCATCCTGCCAAGCATGAAGTACGCTTTCATCAAGCCAGACTCGTACACGATTTTATCTACCAAGCGGTACGAACCGTATTGCTCAATGCACTTACTGAGAGTGAACTTCCCGGAGTTGAGTCTGTGACCGTTGAAGTTGAAAATCGAGCATCAGCGGGAGATAACTATTTTGCTTCTCCAGCGGCAACGACAACACAAAAACCGCAGCAATCTCAACATGTTCATACTCAAGAATCTCAAGTTTCTTACGGCGATAAAAACAGTGGGGCGATGATAGGCAAAAACCGTTCTTTTTCTTCGGGCAATATAGGAACATATAACCCTGCACCAAGTTATGAACGTAACACCGGAGAGCTGTATCAGCGCTTAATGTCCATTCCGGTTGAACCTGAAGATAAAAAACCGTTATTTCCAGAAAGAAAACCATTGAATGTCAGCCCAGTAGAACACCAGTTTGTAGCGAAAAGTGCGGATGACTATCAATTCGGTAAAGTATTGACAATTTACGCAAAAAACTTTGCATTAATTGAGTCTTCATTAGGGATAATCCTGTTATCCTTAAATGAAGCGAACTACTTATTAAAGTTGGCTCAGTTGATGCCAGAAAATGGCGGATTAAAGCCTCAGCCGTTGTTAATCCCCTTAAAATTGTCACTAAAAAGTGACGAAATAGAGGTTTTTCAGCGTTATAAGGAACAATTGACACTATTTGGTATCGATGCTTCGATATTTCATGGAAAAGTGACTATTCATACGGTATCGTTACCGTTAAGAACGCAAAATTTATCGCAGCTTTTTTCTGATTTAATTGTGTTTTTGTCGACAAAAGAAAGCATTCCAAATGAAAGTATCGCACAATGGCTCGCAAGTGCGATTTCACAGGCAAAAACCGAAGAAAGTTGGAGTTTAGCTCAGGCAGTTCAACTGCTGGCTGATGTTGAGCGGATTTGTCCGCAGTGGGTAAAAAATCCACCGCCAACATTATTACAATTAATTAATTTACAACCTGTGGTAGCTACACTAACAAATGAGTGATTTAGTAACTCAAAAAAGACCCAATGCCATTTTCTTAATGGGGCCAACGGCTTCAGGCAAAACGGCATTAGCCATCGAATTACGCAAGCATTTGCCTGTGGAGATTATCAGTGTCGATTCGGCACTGATTTATCGAGGAATGGATATTGGCACGGCGAAGCCTAATAAAGAAGAACTTAGCCAAGCTCCGCATCGTTTAATTGATATTCTTGATCCTTCGCAGCCTTATTCTGCGGCAGATTTTCGTCGTGACGCATTAAATGTAATGGATGAAATTACGTCTCAAGGTAAAATTCCATTATTAGTTGGCGGAACAATGCTTTATTTTAAAGCTTTATTAGAAGGTTTATCGCCGCTGCCCTCTGCTTCACCAGAGGTTCGTGAGACAATCGAACAAATAGCACAAGAACACGGTTGGGCTGAAGTACATCGTCGTTTAGCGGACGTTGATCCTGTTTCTGCGGCACGTATCCATCCTAATGATCCACAAAGATTATCCCGAGCTTTAGAGGTATATCTCATTTCGGGACAAAGTTTGACTGAAATGACTCAAACAGCGGGCACGGAATTGCCTTATAATGTGTTTCAGTTTGCTATTGAGCCACAAGATCGTAAAATTTTACATGAGCGTATCGAACAGCGTTTTCGTTTAATGCTAGATGCAGGGTTTGAAGACGAAGTTAAAGCGCTATACCAACGGGGTGATCTTCACGTTGATTTACCTTCCATTCGTTGTGTAGGTTATCGCCAAATGTGGTCTTATCTTGATGGTGAAATAGATTATGATGAAATGGTTTATCGAGGGATTTGCGCGACGCGCCAATTGGCTAAACGGCAGATCACTTGGTTGAGAAGCTGGGATAATGTTCATCGGTTAGATAGTGAGCAACCTCAGCAAGCGCTTGACACCGTTATACAGGTTATTAGTGCATAGGGCTATTCTTTGTGTACAATTAAAGCGTTAAGCGTAATTTTTGAGTAGTAATTTTTAGGAATCGTAAGATTCTCATTTTAAAAACAACAAAATAAGGAAAACATAGAATGGCTAAGGGGCAATCTTTGCAAGATCCGTTCCTGAACGCATTACGTCGTGAAAGGGTTCCGGTCTCTATTTATCTCGTTAATGGTATTAAATTGCAGGGTCAAATCGAATCTTTTGACCAATTTGTTATTTTGCTGAAAAACACAGTGAGTCAGATGGTTTATAAACATGCTATCTCTACTGTTGTTCCAGCACGCCCTGTTTCTCATCATAGCGGTACTGGTACTGCTGGCGCAGGCAATGGCAACTACCACGGTGGTGCTTCTGCTGGGCAAGATGGCGAATCAGCTGAGTAAGACTGTACGCTAAAAACAAGGAAAGCATGGGTAGGGAGACTATACCTATGTCTTTCCTTTGCAATTATTGTTTAGCCTAAAGAGGTTGCACCTTGTTTGATAGGTATGAAGGCGGTGAACTAGCTGTACTTGTTCATGTTTTTTTTGATCAAGAAAAAGACGTGGATAATTTGGCAGAATTTGAGTCCCTAGTGACTTCTGCAGGGGTAAAACCTGTACAAATAGTGACTGGCAGCCGTAAGGCTCCCCACCCAAAATACTTCGTTGGGGAAGGGAAAGCTGAAGAAATCGCTGAAGCTGTTGAAGCAAGTGGCGCGGATGTGGTGTTATTTAACCATACTCTTAGCCCTGCCCAAGAACGTAATCTCGAACGGGGTTGCCAATGTAAGGTCGTGGATCGTACAGGGGTAATTTTAGATATATTTGCACAACGTGCGCGTACGCATGAAGGTAAACTTCAAGTTGAATTAGCTCAATTACGGCATTTATCCACTCGTTTAGTAAGAGGATGGACGCACCTTGAGCGACAAAAAGGCGGGATTGGCTTACGCGGTCCTGGTGAAACTCAGCTTGAAACCGACCGTCGTTTATTAAGGGATAAAATCAAACAGATCTTATCTCGTTTAGGGCGTGTCGAAAAACAGCGTGAACAAGGTCGTCAATCAAGAAGCAAAGCGGATATCCCGACCGTTTCTTTGGTTGGTTACACTAACGCAGGAAAATCCAGTTTATTTAACCGGATGACGTCAGCGGATGTTTATGCTGCAGACCAACTATTCGCTACGCTAGATCCAACGTTACGTCGTATTGATGTTGATGATGTTGGAACGGTTGTTTTAGCGGATACAGTGGGTTTTATTCGTCATCTTCCACATGACTTGGTTGCCGCTTTTAAAGCGACTCTGCAGGAAACCCGTGAAGCGAATTTATTGCTCCATGTGATTGATGCAGTTGATGTTCGTCTAGATGAAAACATCCAAGCAGTTAACAGTGTATTGGAAGAAATAGACGCGAATGAAATTCCAACACTTTTAGTGATGAACAAAGTTGATATGCTCGACGATTTTGTCCCGCGTATTGACAGAGATGAGGATAACAAGCCAGTTCGTGTCTGGGTTTCAGCGCAAACAGGCGAAGGTATCCCTTTGTTGCTCCAAGCATTAACGGAACGTCTTTCAGGTGAGATCGCACATGTTGAATTGCGTTTACCACCGAATGAAGGTCGCTTACGGAGCCGTTTTTATCAACTTCAATCCATCGAACGTGAATGGCAAGAAGAAGACGGCACTATTGGACTTGAGGTGCGTATGCCAATGGTGGATTGGCGACGTTTATGCAAACAAGAGCAGCAATTACCTAACTATGTTGTTTAAAGATGAGGTTAAAACAGCCGATTGGTTGAATTAACCGCAACACAGTTAGGCAATGGAATTGATATTAAGAGCCCAATATCCTCAGTGTGATTCAAGACGCCAATTGGTGAAATGAACGATGAGAAATATCGCTCTTAGCCCTAAAAATCAATCATAAAGAATGGAGCTAAAACATGGCGTGGAATCAGCCCGGTAATGACGGACAAGACCGCGATCCGTGGGGAAGCGGCAATAAAGGCAGCAACTCTGGCGGGAACAAAGGTGGTCGGAAACCTGGGGCTTATGATCTCGACGATCTCTTTCGTAAAATAGGCAGCAAGCTTGGCGGCGGCGGGAATAAAGGTGGTGGTGAAGGCAATAATAAACAGTCATCACCAATCAGCGGCCGTTTAGGTATTTTAGCACTTGCAGCGGTTGTCGTGGTATGGGCCGGTTCTGGCTTCTATACCATCAAAGAGAGTGACCGTGGCGTAGTATTACGTTTTGGTGAATATAGTGGCATCGTCGGACCAGGTCTGAACTGGAAACCAACGTTTATCGACCAAGTTATTCCTGTGAACGTTGAAACTGTTCGTGAGCAAGCAACTAACGGCATGATGCTAACGTCTGATGAAAACGTGATTCGCGTTGAAATGAACGTTCAGTACCGTGTGACTGACCCAGCTCAATACTTGTTCAGTGTGACGAACCCTGACAACAGCCTGCGCCAAGCGTTAGATAGTGCTGTGCGTGGTGTTATTGGTCAATCTGCCATGGAGCAAGTATTGACTACGAATCGAGCCTTTATCCGTGATGTGACACAGAAAGAGCTTGAAGCGACAATTGCACCATACAAAATGGGTATTACTCTGCTGGACGTCAACTTCCAAGCGGCTCGTCCGCCAGAAGATGTAAAAGCGGCATTTGATGATGTAATCTCCGCAAGGGAAGAAGAACAAAAAACGATTCGTGAAGCGCATGCCTATCGAAACGAAGTTCTACCTCTCGCGAAAGGTAACGCACAGCGTATGATCGAAGAAGCTGAAGCTTATAAGGCGAGCGTCGTCTTTAAAGCCGAGGGTGAGGTCGCAAGCTTTGCGAAAATGTTACCTGAATATCGTGCAGCACCTGAAATTACCCGTGAACGTCTGTACATCGAAACGATGGAACGCGTATTAGGTAATACACGTAAAGTCATTGCGAACGATAAGAGTAACAGCATGTTAGTGCTGCCACTGGACCAGATCATGCGTGGAACCAATGGTAACGTCGCACCTGCGTCAAAATCGAATCCATCATCGGCAAGAATGACGAACTCCAATAATGGTTCATCATCCGTGGGTTCAGCACCTGCACAGCCAAACAGCCCTGTGCGTGGTGATGCAGTTAGAGTAGGGAGACAATAATCATGCGTAAGTCGTTTATTTTTATAGTGATTGCTGTTTTGGCAGTTGCCTACGCATCAATCTTTATTGTTCCACAAACTGAGCGTGGCATCGTTTTACGCTTTGGTAAAGTTCTGCGTGATTCTGAAAACAAACCGATCGTTTATGAGCCGGGTCTGCATTTCAAAGTTCCATTTATTGAAACTGTGAAAATGTTAGATGCACGTATTCAGACATTAGAAATCCAAGCTGACCGTTACCTGACAAGTGAAAACAAAGACTTAATGGTAGATTCATACCTGAAATGGCGTGTCACTGACTTTAGCCGTTACTATGTAGCGACTGGTGGTGGTAACCCATTCCAAGCAGAAACCCTGTTGAAACGTAAGTTCAGTGACCGTTTACGTTCTGAGTTTGGTCGTTTAAGTGTTAAAGACATCATCACTGATTCTCGTGGTCGTTTAACGGTTGATGTTCGTGATGCACTGAACAAAGGTACGGCAACCGACGAAGCGACTAAAGAAGCAGATGCAGCGATTGCAGATGCTGCGGCGCGCGTTGAAAAAGAGACTAACCTGAAGCCACTGGTTGTGAATGCGAACAGTATGGCGGCGTTAGGTATCGAAGTTGTCGACGTACGTATCAAGCGTATTGAATTACCAAATGAAGTTTCTGAAGCCATCTATGCACGTATGCGTGCAGAGCGTGAAGCGGTAGCACGTCAGCATCGTTCACAAGGTCAAGAAGAAGCAACTAAAATTCGTGCGGTAGCGGATAAGACGGTAACAGAGACACTGGCAGAATCAGAGCGTACTGCACTGACCCTGCGAGGTGAAGGTGATGCAATGGCGACAAAACTGTTTGCTGATGCATTCAACCAAGATCCTGAGTTCTATGCGTTCATTCGTAGCCTGCGTGCTTATGAGCAAAGCTTCAAAAGTGGTGATGACGTGATGGTGCTTAGCCCAGACACTGACTTCTTCCGCTTTATGAAAGCACCGACTAAGCTACGTGCAACGGATTAAATGATAAACAACTTAAGTTACGTGCAACGAACTTAAATTACTGTTAATCTAATAAAGAAAAGCCCGCTTCGGTGGGCTTTTTTTCGCCTGTCGTTTTAAGTTGCGGATTTTTCAGGGAAAATTTTAGCTGCTCAGGTTGAGGCAATTCACTTTGAGTCTACGACAGAAATAAAACTACCATTTTACTTGCTTTCTAGAAAAAAATTTTTGTAATGCCAAAATATCACTGGAACAGTTCATTTTTGATGGTAGAATTCATTTTTAAGCAACCGAGTGTATTTCGAAATGGGTAAGAACGTTGTCGTACTGGGCACCCAATGGGGTGACGAAGGGAAGGGCAAGATCGTTGACTTGCTGACAGAGCGTGCTAAATATGTAGTTCGCTATCAGGGCGGCCATAATGCTGGCCATACTCTTGTTGTAAACGGTGAAAAAACCGTTCTCCACTTAATTCCATCCGGTATTCTTCGTGAAAATGTCATCAGCATTATTGCTAATGGTGTTGTTCTTGCGCCTGATGCTTTAATGAAAGAGATGAAAGAACTGGAAGATCGCGGTGTTCCTGTTCGTGAGCGTTTACGTATCTCTGAAGCATGCCCTCTGATCCTGCCTTACCACATCGCATTAGATAATGCGCGTGAAAAAGCGCGTGGCGCAAAAGCGATTGGTACAACGGGTCGTGGTATCGGTCCTGCATACGAAGATAAAGTTGCTCGTCGTGGTCTGCGTGTTGGCGACTTATTCGATAAAGCAACCTTCGCTGTAAAATTAAAAGAAATCATCGATTACCATAACTTCCAACTGGTTAACTATTACAAAGAACCTGCGGTTGATTACCAGCAAACATTAGATTACATCATGTCTGTTGCTGATCTGCTGACTAGCATGGTAATTGATGTTTCTGATTTGCTCTATAAAGCACATCAGAAGAATGAATTAGTGATGTTTGAAGGTGCGCAAGGTACGCTGCTGGATATCGACCACGGTACTTATCCGTATGTAACTTCTTCAAACACAACGGCTGGTGGTGTTGCGACGGGTTCAGGCTTAGGTCCACGTTATGTGAACTATGTACTGGGTATCATCAAGGCTTACTCAACGCGTGTTGGTGCGGGTCCATTCCCAACTGAGCTGTTCGATGAAACTGGTGAGTTCCTGCGTGAGAAAGGTCAAGAATTCGGTGCAACTACTGGTCGTAAGCGTCGTACTGGTTGGTTAGACATCGTGGCTATCAACCGCGCGGTACAAATTAACTCTCTGTCAGGTTTCTGCTTAACTAAGCTGGATGTTTTAGACGGCTTAAAAGAAGTGAAAATCTGCGTAGGTTACCGTCGTAAAGATGGTACGGTGTTAGAAACTACACCTTTAGCAGCTGATGAGTGGGAAGGCTTAGAGCCAGTGTATGAAACTATGCCTGGTTGGAGCGAAACGACTTTTGGTGTTAAAGAAAGAGCGTTATTGCCACAAGCGGCTTTAGATTACATCAAACGTATTGAAGAACTGACGGGTATCCCAGTTGATATTATTTCAACGGGCCCAGACCGTTCAGAAACAATGATCCTGCGTGATCCGTTTGACGTTGAGTAATCACATGAACAGCGCTCACTAGGGCGCTGTTTTTTTAGCATTCCATGTTTCCTTCCGATAAATTCCCTTTTGATAAAACGCTAAAATTTCCACATAATACCTATAAAGTTGAACATTCTGTGCCATTGTAAGCATCTTTACGGGCAAGGATGGGCTAGACTGAAACTAAGGCGATATACTGTAGAAAATCGTTAAAAATGTACTTTATATGGTAGCCAGAAAACAAATATAACGAAAATGGCAGATAAGTATTTCACAACATATTTGTAGCGCCAAAAATTTTGAGGTGATTGTGCAGCTGACAAGTTTTACTGACTATGGGTTACGTGCCCTAATCTATTTAGCCGCCCTAGAAAAAGGGCAGATGACGAGTATAACTCAAGTTACTGAGGTATATGGGGTTTCTCGTAATCACATGGTTAAAATTATTAATCAGCTGAGTCACCTTGGCTATGTTAAAGCTACCCGTGGTAAAAATGGCGGGATCGCGCTAGGTCAACCGGCAGAATCTATTCGTATCGGTGATGTGGTCCGTGCATTAGAACCACTCACTCTAGTCAATTGTAGTGGAGAATTTTGTCATATTACGCCAGCTTGTCGCCTTAAAGGCGCTCTGCAAAAGGCAATACAACAATTTTTACAAGAACTAGATCAATATACGCTAGCGGATATGGTGAAAGACAATAGCCCGCTGTACCAATTATTGCTCGATTAATGTCTCAGTCATTTATCACTCTGATGACAATGGAGGTAACAATGTCAAACGATCCTTTTCAGGAAAGAGAAGCAGAAAAATATGAATCCCCAATTCCAAGTCGAGAGTTTATTTTAGATCTTTTATCTAAGCGAACAGCTCCCGCAAATCGTGAAGAAATTGCACAGCTACTCAATCTCTCTACCGAAGATGAATTGGAAGCATTACGTCGTCGCTTACGCGCGATGGAACGTGATGGTCAGTTAGTTTTCACTCGTCGTAAGTGTTATGCACTGCCAGAACGCCTTGACCTACTCAAAGGTAAAGTTATTGGCCACCGTGATGGTTATGGTTTCTTACGTGTTGAAGGCAAAAAAGAAGATTATTATTTATCTCAAGACGAGATGAAACGCGCCTTACATGGCGACGTTATTTTAGCCCAGCCTTATGGGCAAGACCGTAAAGGTCGTACCGAAGTGCGTGTGGTGCGTGTATTAGAACCGCGTAATAACCAAATTGTAGGTCGCTATTTTATTGAAGCTGGTATGGGGTTTGTCGTCCCTGATGATAGCCGTCTGAGCTTTGATATTTTGATTCCGAAAGACCAAACTTGCGGAGCCCGTATGGGGAACGTGGTTGTGGTTGAATTGGTGTCGAGACCGCAACGCCGTTCTCAAGCTGTTGGTAATGTGATTGAAGTCCTCGGAGAAACCATGGGGACGGGTATGGCGGTGGAAATCGCCTTGCGCACGCATGAAATTCCTCACTCTTGGCCACCACAAGTTGAAAAACAGGTTGCGGATTTCAGCGAGACAGTCCCCGAGTCCGCGAAAAAAGGGCGTGTGGATCTGCGCGATTTGCCATTAGTGACTATCGATGGCGAAGACGCTCGTGACTTTGATGATGCCGTGTACTGCGCACCGAAAAAAGGTGGTGGCTGGCGCTTATGGGTAGCGATTGCGGATGTGAGTTATTATGTACGCCCACAAACAGCCTTGGATACGGAAGCTCGTAGCCGTGGTAACTCCGTTTACTTCCCATCCCAAGTTGTTCCGATGTTACCGGAAGTCCTGTCTAACGGATTATGCTCGCTGAACCCAGACGTTGATCGCCTCTGTATGGTGTGCGAAATGACTGTATCAGCATCAGGAAAATTGTCGTCGTACAAATTCTATGAAGCCGTTATGAGCTCCCATGCGCGTTTAACTTACACAAAAGTATGGAAAATACTGCAAGGGGACGAAGAGTTACGCGAGCACTATAAAGCGTTGGTTCCGCATATTGAGCATTTGCACCAATTATACAAAGCCTTAGATGCGGCACGTATTGAGCGTGGTGCTATCTCATTTGAGTCTGAGGAAGCTAAGTTTATCTTCAACGCCGAGCGTCGCATTGAGCGTATTGAGCCAGTTGAGCGTAATGATGCACATAAATTAATTGAAGAGTGCATGATTTTAGCGAATATTGCAGCGGCGCGCTTTGTTGAGAAGAATGAAGAACCTGCATTATACCGAGTGCATGATCGTCCGAAAGAAGAAAGCGTCATGAACTTACGTTCTGTCTTCAGCGAGTTAGGTTTAACATTACCTGGCGGGATGAAGCCTGAACCAAAAGATTATGCTCAAGTGATGAACGAAGTGGCTGAGCGTCCTGATCATGAACTGTTACAGACCATGATTTTACGTTCAATGAAACAAGCGATTTATGATCCAGAAAACCGCGGTCACTTTGGTTTAGGTCTGAAATCCTATGCGCACTTTACCTCGCCAATCCGTCGTTATCCTGACTTAACTTTGCACCGTGGTATTAAATACTTACTGGCAAAAGAGCATGGTCATGGCGATAAGCGCTGGACAGAAACGGGGGGATGGCATTCCGATATGGACAGTATGCTCCAATTAGGTGAGCACTGTTCAATGACCGAGCGCCGTGCAGATGAAGCTACCCGTGATGTGGCAGATTGGTTAAAATGTGACTTTATGCAAGACCAAGTGGGTCAAGTATTTACGGGCTTGATCACGAGCGTTACTGGTTTTGGTTTCTTTGTTCGTTTAAATGACCTGTTTATTGATGGTTTAGTGCATATTTCTACCCTCGATAACGATTATTACCGTTACGATGCGGTTGGACAGCGCTTAATTGGTGAGTCTTCTAATACAACCTATCGCCTTGGTGATGAAGTTGAAATCCGCGTAGAAGCAGTTCACATGGATGAGCGCACGATTGATTTCGCGTTAATCTCAACGACGCGCAAAGCAAAAAATCCGGGTAAAACCACCCGTGATAAGATGAAGAAAGAAGTTAAAAATGCGACACGTTCCGCTCGTCGGAAAGGGGATGTGAGCAAAGAGAAAAACTTCGAACCAGATTCTGCATTTCGTCGTTCAGAGAAGAAAGGCAAAAAAGACGCAAAGCCTGAAGGAAATGGAAAAGGCAACGGAAACGGTAAAGCTAAAAGCAAAAAGCCGTCAGATAAAACCAAAAAAATCAGTGCCAAGTTAAAAGCAAAACGCGTGGCTAAAAAATCCCAAAAACAAGAGGGATAAGCGCGTTTCATGATAAAAGGTGGCGGTGATCGTCACCTTTTGATTTTCAACCAATTTAATGTTCTCAACCTAAAAGATATTTATGAGCGAAATTATTTATGGCATTCACGCCGTGAAAGCCCTGCTTGAGCGTTCTCCGCAACGTATTAAAGAAGTCTATATTTTAAAAGGTCGTGAAGACCGCCGCCTGATGCCTATCGTTCATGAAATCGAAGCGTTGGGAATTGTGGTGCAAGTAGCAAATCGCCAATGGATGGACGCACAAACAGAAGGTGCGGTTCACCAAGGGATCATTGCGAAGGTGTTACCGGGAAAACAGTATCAGGAAGGGGATCTCCCAGATTTACTGGAAAGCACCGAATCGCCATTTTTGCTGATCCTCGATGGTGTTACTGATCCCCATAATCTGGGCGCATGTTTACGTAGTGCAGACGCTGCGGGCGTTCATGCAGTGATTGTCCCGAAAGACAAATCTGCTCAGCTGAATGCGACTGCAAAGAAAGTGGCGTGTGGCGCAGCGGAAAATGTTCCGTTGATCCGCGTAACTAACTTGGCAAGAACTTTGCGTTTGTTGCAAGAATATAACGTGTGGATTGTGGGTACTGCTGGTGAAGCTGACCATAACTTGTATCAAAGTAAACTGACGGGTTCAGTTGCGTTAGTGATGGGCGCTGAAGGGGAAGGCATGCGTCGCTTAACCCGTGAGCATTGCGATGAGTTAATCAGCATTCCAATGGCGGGTTCAGTATCCTCCCTGAACGTTTCGGTGGCAACGGGCGTGTGCCTGTTTGAAGCCGTGCGTCAACGCATCACAAAATAATTTTTGCTTAATTTGTCCCCATCTCTTGAGTTTTTTATCTGGGATGGGTATAGTTACGCGTCAATTTTTTAGCCGCACTCAACAAGTTCCTTGCCTCCGCGGGCCGCGGTTAACCCAGACAGGAGGCTAATAATCCGTAAGGAGCAACTACTAATGCGTCATTACGAAATCGTTTTTATGGTCCATCCTGACCAAAGCGAACAGGTTCCGGGCATGATCGAGCGTTACAGTGCTGTTATCACTAACGCACAAGGTCAGATTCACCGTCTGGAAGACTGGGGCCGTCGTCAACTGGCTTACCCAATCAACAAACTGCACAAAGCTCACTATGTTCTGCTGAACGTAGAAGCTCCACAGGAAGCGATTGATGAGCTGGAAACTAACTTCCGCTTCAACGATGCCGTTATCCGCAGCATGGTTATGCGCTTAAAACACGCAGTAACAGAAGCTTCTCCAATGGTCAAAGCCAAAGACGAACGTCGTGGCCGTGACATGTCTGATGATTATCAAGACGAAGAAGCAGAAGAAACTGGGGATTCTGAAGAGTAATTGCTCAGGTGATCACTAATCGTCTGGTGCTGACAGGCACAGTCTGTAAAGCGCTGATTCGAAAAGTGAGTCCGTCCGGCATTCCTCATTGCCAGTTTGTTTTAGAACATCGTTCTGGACAACAGGAAGCAGGAATGTCACGGCAAGCATGGTGCAGAATGCCCGTCATTGCCAGCGGACAAACCTTACAAACCCATACTCACAGTATAACGGTCGGCAGTCTGATTACTGTTACAGGTTTCATTAGTACCCATCAGGGACGTAATGGAATCAGTAAATTAGTCTTACATGCCGAGCAGATTGATTTGATAGATTCTGGAGACTAGCCATATGGCACGTTATTTCCGTCGTCGCAAGTTCTGCCGTTTCACAGCGGAAGGCGTTCAAGAGATCGACTATAAAGATATCGCAACGCTGAAAAACTATATCACTGAAAGTGGTAAAATTGTACCAAGCCGTATCACCGGTACTCGTGCAAAATATCAACGCCAGCTCGCTCGTGCTATCAAGCGCGCTCGCTACCTGTCTCTGTTACCATACACTGATCGTCATCAGTAATTGGTACAGTCCATTAACGACTAATAGAGGATAAGGTAATGCAAGTTATTCTGCTTGATAAAGTAGCTAACCTAGGTAGCCTGGGTGACCAAGTTAACGTTAAATCGGGCTACGCTCGTAACTTCTTAGTACCACAGGGCAAAGCTGTTCCTGCGACTAAGAAAAACGTTGAATTCTTTGAAGCTCGCCGCGCTGAACTGGAAGCTAAATTAGCTGACGTTCTGGCAGCAGCACAGGCTCGTGCAGCAGCTATTACTGCTCTGGGTTCTGTTACTCTGGCTTCTAAAGCTGGTGACGAAGGTAAACTGTTCGGTTCAATCGGTACTCGTGACATCGCTGACGCAATCACTGCGGCTGGCGTTAAAGTTGCGAAAAGCGAAGTTCGCCTGCCAAACGGCGTTCTGCGTACTACTGGTGACCACGAAGTTCACTTCCAGTTACACAGCGATGTGTTCGCAGAGCTGAACGTTATCATCGTTGCTGAGTAATCAATAATGATGATAGTTGCCATCGTTAATTCGGTGGCACAAAAAAACACCGGTAATCCGGTGTTTTTTTATATCTAGAATTTGAAGAACTTACTGATTTACCGAACACTGATAATCCAGTAACTCCCCCGTACTGCCTAAATTCAATTGCCAAACATCCATACGATTCGCTAATAATACCATCGAACCATCTTTCAGCTCTGTCACCGCCAGTCCATAGTTCCCCATGCTATCGTTGTGCGCTTGCACATACTCATTTAACTGCTTGAAAGGGCTTGTTTGCTTATCTAACTTTTTCGCCCAATATTCATGCCCTTCCAATTGCACAGGAAAAACATGCCACTCAGATTTAATCGCATCCGCATGTTGGTTAACTAGCTCAATAACCTGCGGTTTTAGACAAGCAATATGGATATGAAGTTGATCTTGGGAACGCCCATATTGTGAATTAATCGCTAAGGCGAGTTTATCATCGCTAATAGCGGGTTGACCCGCAGGGCTAACACTCTCACGCTCATTCCAAGCGAGCGTAAAATAATCAGGGCTATTGTCTTCAAGTAATAAAGGGGATTCGATACCACTGACTTTATCGGTTGGCAGTACCAAATTATGCACTGGACCTTTTTTATCTTTGAACAGAACATAGCGCTGGTCTAAATCAACCTTTAGACAAGATGGATTACGTTGTTCGGCGTTATCGATAGCAATACATTGTTGGTTAATGATATTCCACAGCCCATCGGCGTGGTATTTAATCCATGAAATGTAACCAATGACTCCAAGAAGGAGAAGTAAAATGATGGCGCCAATGATTTTTATCAGCTTTTTTTTGCAGGTATTGTTATTTTTCTGCATAGATTTTCCTGTTCTTTTCCCTGTTTAACCATTAAGTGTAATAAAGAACAGTGATTATACGTAGTTTATGGTGAGAGACGTCATCAAATAACGTCTCCATTGAATTTTTATTCTGAAAATAAAAGAAAAGTCGGCGTATTGTATAAAATTCCCGACGTTAAAAGATAAATTAAGGTGTTCGGTAGTAGCTTCCATCGCTTAAGCGCGTAAAACTGTACGTTTGACCATTGGCGGCGGTGATCTCCAACTGCTGAACTTCACCTTTTGTATTCGCTTTTAAACGAACCTTTTGCCCTTGTTGTAAGTTACTAAGGGGTTTCTCTGCACCTTCAACTTTTGCCATGATGAACGCATCATTTGCCTGCAAATTATTATCACGAAATAGCTGAGCTAAGGTTTTTCCTTTTTGAACGCGATAATTTTGCCATTCATTGGCAGAAGGTCGAGTTGCTGTTGGTTGTGAAGGCTGTGTTGCTGGCGGTGTAGTTGTCGGGGCTTGTTGTGTAGATTGAGCTGTTTCTGGCTGTTCTTGAATAATTTCAGGTTCACTGGGCAGTGATGGCGAATTATTGGTAGAGGTGGCTGTCGATTGCTCTGGTTGTGACAGAACCGTATCAGGTATTGGATTAGACTGTGAAGCTGGAGGAATCACAATAGGCTGGTTTGGTATGTTGCCATCCTTGTTGTGCACTGTATTAGGCTTATCGCTAGCTGGCCAAAAAATGGCAGCGATAATAATGAGCGCTAAAATTGCAATCCCATAACGATGAAAAGTGGATAGTCTCAGCATGACCCCTCCTATATTTGAGGAATAATAAATCACAGACGTTTTAACGCATACTAGCACTATTTATGAGTAACTTAACAAGTTAAAGGTTAATTTAGGAGAACACTGAATAATTTATGCAGTTTTATTCTTCTGTTATCGGGTTTAGGTTTACCCATAAGAGATGGGCTGTTATCCTTGGTTTTTCTCAAAAAATGAAATGGGTATTTTCATGGCAAACCAAAACTTTGATTCAGTAGAAGCTCAAGCGAGCTACGGCATTGGTCTACAAATTGGACAGCAGTTATTAGAATCAGGACTGGAAGGTTTAGTTCCAGACGCAATTTTAGCAGGTCTGACTGATTCTTTAGAAGGTAATATGCCTTCAGTGCCAGTCGAAGCACTGCACAAAGCATTGCGTGAGATGCACGAGCGTGCAGATGCGGTTCGCCAAGAGCGCCAAAAAGAGCTGGCAGTAGAAGGTCAAAAATTCTTAGATGAAAATCAAAAGAAAGATGGCGTATCAACCACTGAATCTGGTTTGCAATTCTCTGTGATCAACCAAGGTGAAGGTGCAATTCCTACACGTTCTGATCGTGTTCGCGTGCATTATACTGGTCGTTTAATTGACGGTACTGTATTTGATAGTTCCGTACAACGTGGTCAACCTGCAGAGTTCCCAGTGAGCGGTGTAATCCCTGGTTGGATTGAAGCACTGACTCTGATGCCTGTAGGATCTAAATGGGAATTATACATTCCTCATGAATTAGCTTACGGTGAGCGTGGTGCTGGTGCATCTATTCCTCCGTTCAGCACCCTCGTTTTTGAAGTTGAGTTACTGGAAATTTTATAATTTTCTGACCGACTTACAGAAAAGAATAATAGCCTCATGAGTTTGCTATTTTGGCATAGCTAATGAGGCTTTTTTATTAGCGTAAGTATTCAGCCCTTGTTACTCTTGATAACGTCATGTCATAAGGGGAAATAAAATGCGTCAGCAGCTATGTAACCTTGCCCGAGAAGCGGGTGATGCCATCATGAATATCTACAATGGTCATGCACCATTGCAAGTTGAACATAAGCAAGATGATTCTCCCGTAACGGCTGCGGATATTGCCGCTCACCAAATTATCAACGCGGGGCTTTTGCGTTTGACTCCGGATATTCCCCAGCTTTCTGAAGAGGATCCACCTGAATGGTCGGTACGTCGCCACTGGCAACGTTATTGGCTTATTGACCCTCTTGATGGAACAAAAGAGTTTATTAATCGTAATGGCGATTTCACGGTCAATATTGCTTTGATCGAAAAAGGTATTCCTGTCATGGGGGTTGTTTTTGCTCCGGCAAAAGGGCTGATGTATTACGCCAAAGGGGAACAAGCGTGGAAGGAAGAGAATGGACAAGTACAGCGTATTCACGTTAAACCCACGATCCCCCCAGTGGTTGTTATCAGTCGTTCTCATCAAGATCCTCAATTGATAGCATACTTATCTCAATTGCCGGAGCACCGTACGGTCGAGATTGGTTCATCACTGAAATTTTGTTTAGTCGCTGAAGGTCGCGCTCAGTTATATCCACGTTTTGGACCGACTAATATCTGGGATACAGCCGCAGGACATGCAGTGGCATTAGGAGCAGGGGCGAGCGTGGTGGATTGGCAGGGAAATACACTGGATTATTCACCGAGAGAGTCTTTTTTGAACCCCGGTTTTGAATGCCGATAAATAACCCGATAATAAAAAGTCGGGCAGTGTAATCTACCCGACTTAATGGAACAAACTTGATACTTAGTTATCTAACTGTAGCACTTTAGCGGTTGCTGCTCGGATATCTAAGCATGCCTTAGCATCCTGTTTTAAATCAATACCATAAGTTGGAATGATGTTCTTCAGGCGCGCTTCCCAGCCATCTGCGGAGAGCTGATCCGCGAAGCAAGTTTTCAAGACATTGAGGGCGATAAAGGCAGCGGTTGATGCGCCAGGTGATGCGCCCATTAATACGGTGAACGATTTATCTGCACTCGTAATCAGCTCAGTACCGAACTCCAATACGCCTTTTTTCACAGGATCTGGCTTAATGATCTGTACGCGCTGACCTGCAACCACTTCTTTCCAATCTTCACGCTGCGCATCAGGATAGAATTTTTGCAGCATAGAGAATTGATGAGCAGACGTTTGCAGTACTTGCCCCACGAGATATTCAGCCAACGACCAATCATCTTTCGCGATGGCAAGCATCGGTTCAATATTGTTCAGTCTGATAGAATCAAACAGATCCAGATAAGATCCATGTTTTAGGAACTTACTCGAGAAACCAGCATATGGCCCAAACAGTAAAGAGCGTTTTCCGCCGATGATGCGGGTATCTAAATGCGGTACAGACATCGGTGGTGAGCCTTTATCGGCTTTCCCGTAGACTTTGGCATGGTGGCGAGCCGCCACTTTTTCATCGTCACAGCGTAGCCAAATTCCACTCACAGGGAATCCGCCATAGCCTTTACCTTCAGGAATACCGGATTTTTGCAGTAACTCAATGGCGCGACCACCGGCTCCTACAAACACAAATTTTGCGGACGTAATGGTTTTTTCGTGAGTCAGAAGGTTCTTCACTTCGACATTCCAGCGCCCATCAGGCGTCTGTTTTACATCAATAACTTCATGTTTATAGTGGAGAGAGAAACCGCTCTGTTCACTCAATTGTGCCATCAGTAAATGGGTTAAGGCGCCGTAATCGACATCTGCCCCTGTGATAACGCGAGTGACTGCAATTTTGTCATTAGGATCACGACCTTCGACGACTAATGGCGCCCACTCATCAATCTGTTTTAGATCATCGCTGTATTCCATATTTTGGTAGCAGTGATGGGCAGACATCTGGCGGAAGCGTTGCTGTAGGAATTTAATGTTGTCTGCACCAGACACAAAGCTCATGTGCGGGCATGGGTGGATAAATTCCCGTGGATTTTTAATTTTTCCTTTGGTGACTAAGTAGGACCACAGCTGGCGAGACAGGTCAAATTCGGTATTTACTTCAAGGGCTTTGCTGATATCAACCGTTCCGTCAGGATTTGGTGGCGTATAGTTCATTTCACAGTTTGCAGCATGACCTGTGCCTGCGTTGTTCCATGGATGAGAGCTTTCTTGTGCACAGTCATTCAGTCTTTCGAATACCGCAAGAGTGAGATTAGGCTCCAACTCTTTAAGAAACGTACCGAGTGTTGCACTCATGATCCCAGCGCCAATTAGCGCGATATCAACATTTTCTGCAATGGGTTTTGTCATGGAAATACCTATTTTTTATTGGGAGTGAAACACAAATCGGTGCCTTCTTGATACACCACATAGGCGCGTCTCCAAGGTTCATCACCAATCAGACGCCATTTATGCCCTGTTCCAGTATTGTCTTGAGCCAGCAAGATATCGCCTGGCTTAATAATAAATGTTGAGCCATCTTTAGTTTCGAACTCTAATGTGCCCGTGAGCGTGATGACATAACGAGGAACGGGGTCTTTGTGCCAGTCCCAAGAGCCGCCCGAAACTGTTTCACGAAACGTGAGCTCATTGACGGCAATGACAGGGCTTTGGTCATCTCCACGAGCGACACCATTAAGCTCAACAGTGCCTTCTTCAAATAGAGAATTACCATCTTCACCTGTCCACATACGAATACAACGGATCATCTTATTTAGCTCCTAATAATATTGCGTAATAACTAAGATAATGTTCAGTGTTTCGATTTTTACCTTAACGAGAAAAAATAGTTAAATTTAGAAAATATGATGTCTTCAAATCTAAAGTTTTTTAATGATAAGGTCAAAGTTAATATTTTTAAGTTGAAGAGTGTTATTGAAAAAACACTATTTTGATTTTTTTTTGATGATTGTTTTTGGATGAGTTGGTTTGATATATTTTTGATTAAAATCAACGCGATAAAAGATAATACTTTTTTGATTAAATAAACTCTATTTTATTCTTTTTATTATCATGTTGTGATGCTCAACAATAGAGAGTGTAATAAATTGTAATGTATAAAAAATAAATGAATAAAATAGAAAAATAAAGGGTAAAGAAGTCATTTAGTGATGTTTATATAGTGCTCTCTAAAATAGTCAGGGTAAAAAGGATATTTTTACCCTTTACGGATTAATTACTTTTTGGGTTTAGAATTCCGCTTAAAGCAAGATGTTGAATAAGCATGATAGTTTTACCATCCATGATCTCCCCATGTTTGATGGCAGAAAGTGCATCAGGAAATGACCATTCCATGACTTCAATATCTTCACCTTCATCAGCCAGCCCACCGCCTTCACTTTGGCGATCTTTATCGCTGTATTGTGCAATATAAAAATGCAGTTTTTCAGTGACTGAACCGGGACTCATAAAAGCTTCAAATACTTTTTCGAGATTATCGATTTTATAGCCAGTTTCTTCTTCTGCTTCAGCAATAATTCTGGCTTCTGGAGATGAGCCTTCCAGTAACCCCGCTGCGGCTTCAATAAGTAATTGTTTATATCCGGAAACGTACATCGGCATACGGAATTGGCGGATCAGAATAATGCTATTTTTGGCTTTGTTATATAGCAAGATCACGGCGCCATCACCACGATCATACACTTCACGCTCTTGCTTCTGCCAAGTGCCATCGTGTCGCTGTAGTTCATAGGTATATTTTTTAAGTATATACCAGTTATCTGACAGTAATTTTTCGCTGATATTCCTAACGTGAGGTTGTTTCATAAATAAGTGCAAGCAGAGACAAGGTAAAGATAATCTAGCACTATAAACAGAGAGGGGAAATAGGCATCAAATAGCAAAAAGCCAGCAAGGTTTATTTGCTGGCTTTTTGTGGGGGTAAATTATTTAATGATTTGAAGCTGTTTCACATCAATTTCTTTTGAGTTCCAATCTTTATCAACTTCACCACGAATTTCGATTTTATCCTTCGGTGTTACATTCACACCATTGAAGCGTTTTTGGCTAATTTCGACGGTAATGGTGCCAGTACCATCGGTAAATTCGTAATGTTTTTTATCCAGTTGTTTGACGAGGTTTCCGCGTAAAACAACCCAGCTATTGTCTGATAATTCAAGCGCTTTAGCGACGGTAGTTTCACTTGCATTAGGACCACTAAATCCGCCATCTTGGGTTTTCATGGTGTCGGTGTTGGTGGTGTTGGCAATTTCACCAGGACCTGAAAAACCACCAGTAGCAGCGAAAACAGGGGCAGTAGCAAGTGCAGCGATTAAGGTGATTAAAGGTAATTTTTTCATTTTTGTTTCTCCATGAGTAACCAGAAATTTGGTCTATGGGATGTATTTAACCAAGTAAATCTTAACAGGATCTTAAGAACTCAAATTAATTAAATATATTTTTAATTTGGGCAATCACCACTGGTCATCGTGAATTGAATAAGATAAATATAACAATATTCGATGTGGAGGTTAACTATGCGTATTTTATTAATAGAAGATGATCGACTTATTGGCGATGGATTAAAGGTGGGTTTAACCCAATTGGGATTTACCCTCGATTGGTTTATGGATGGTAAACAAGGTCAGCAAGCTTTGTTTGATGCCCCTTATGATGCCGTAGTACTGGATCTCTCTCTTCCTCATATCGATGGTATGGATATTTTGAAATTTTGGCGTAAGCAAGGGCGCGATGAACCTGTATTGATTTTAACGGCTCGCGATGCGCTTGAACAACGGGTGAATGGACTACAACAGGGGGCAGATGATTATCTGTGTAAGCCTTTTGCATTGGCAGAGGTTGCTGCTCGCTTACAAGCACTGATTCGTCGGCGCAGTGGGCAGCTCTCTCCAACCTTGGTGCATGGCGATGTGGAGATGGACCCTTTAGCGATGACCGTGACTTATCAAGGAAAACCCGTACAGTTAAAGGGTAAAGAACTGGCATTATTGTCTCTGTTTCTACATAACCCGAAAAAGGTACTATCCCGTAGTGCAATAGAAGAAAAGTTATATAACTGGGATGAGGAAGTATCTAGCAACTCAGTTGAGGTACATATTCACCATTTACGGCGTAAATTAGGCAGCAAATTTATTCAAACAGTTCATGGTATTGGCTATCGACTGGGTGATGAAGCATGAAAACATTCAGTTTAAGACTCAAATTGACGTTAATGTTATTGCTCCTTGCCGTCATGACATGGGGAATTGCGAGCTCTCTTGCGTGGTATCAAACCTATAAAACCATTAACGAATTGTTTGATACTCAACAAATGGTATTTGCAAAACGCTTGTCAGTGCTACCAACGGATATCGATTTACCCCAAGCATCATTGAGTAAAACTAAGCGATTATTACGAAAAAATCGAGGTAGCCAAGATGATGACGCGCTGGCATTTGCGATTTTTACACCAAGTGGTGAGATGGTCCTGAATGATGGAGATAATGGACGCAAAATTGAATTTCAATTTGATCGTGAAGGATTCAGTGAAGGTAAGCTGAAAGGTAGTGATGATGAGTGGCGTTTTGTTTGGCTAAAATCTATAGATAATCAATATATTATTGCAGTTGGGCAAGAATGGGAATATCGCCAAAGTATGGCTAACAGTATTATGCTTTCCCAGTTAATTCCGTGGCTGGTGGCATTACCTATTATGTTGATAGTCTTTTTGTGGTTGCTCACTCGAGCATTAAAACCGCTGCGGGATGTAGCAAAACAGTTACGACAAAGAAAGCCGGATGAGCTGAGCCCTGTCATGGTACCGACGATTCCCAGTGAGGCTAAGCCAATCTTGGATTCCCTTAATGGATTATTTGCCAAAATAAACCAAATGTTTGTGCGTGAGCGGCAGTTTACCTCTGATGCTGCCCATGAGTTACGTAGCCCGCTTGCTGCACTGAAAGTACAAACGGAAGTGGTACAAATTGCAGGAAGCGATGAGGCTATTCGTCAGCATGCGGTCGCGAATCTTTCGGAAGGTATTGATCGAGCCACTCGACTGGTCGATCAACTATTGACGTTATCTCGCCTAGAATCGTCTAACCAGTTGGACGATGTGGGGGAGGTGAGCTGGTCAGACTTAATTGAGCAAGCGGTAAAAGAGAGTGAGCGGGAAGCGCAGCAAAATCAGGTGACTTTGGATGTATCGATTGTCGAAACACCGCCACCTTTTAAGGGGCAAGCGCTTTTACTGTCCGTATTGTTAAGAAATCTGCTTCATAATGCCATTCGTTATGGTAAGCCATCGGGTAAGGTGGAGATCAACTTATATCGCCATTATTTAGAAGTGAAAGATAATGGTGCTGGGGTATCTTCTGAAGTGCTGGCTCGTTTAGGTGAACGTTTTTATCGACCGCCGGGACAAGAAAAAACAGGTAGTGGTTTAGGCTTATCAATTGTTAAACGTGTGGCTCAGCTGCACCATCTTAATGTGACATTTAATAATGTTACTGAAGGTGGATTCTGTGTAACTATTCATTGGAATGAATAATTTTGTTTGTTTTATGCGTAATGCTGCATAGAATTGCCGCGGAATAATCGACTATTGTTACATCTTATTGGGATGTGATTTTGCGGTAATATCCACTGAAATTTGATCATGATAAACGAAATTTCTGTGCGCAGGCTCATTTTTGCGCACAGAAAAATATCGCATGCCTATGATACACAAAACCTTATCGGTTCACTTATTGTTTTCCTAATTCTGCGACAATCACGCTAATCGCTTTATTAATTTCTTGTGGAGTGAGCGCGCCATCTTTATAAAATAAAACATTACCTTGTTTGTTGAGAATAATAATGGCAGAACTTTCTGGTGCAAGGCTCCATGCATTCTTCACTACGCCATCGCTGTCTATTATGAATTGGGAGTAAGGAAACTCCTTTTTACTGTCTTCTACGCTGTTTTTGACAAAAACACCTGTACCGAACATGGCATCATCAGTATTGATAATGCTGGTGGTTTGGTATTTATCATGAGGGAACTTAGCTTGCTTAATAGCTTCAATAAGCGGGGCATTGAGCTCCTTGGCTGACGACCGTCCAGCGATATGTTGGATAGTGCGGACTTTGCCCGCAAGTTGTTGGCTCTTCCATGGCTGATAATCGAACTTACCTGCGTTATCTAACAGGAGTTCACCTTTATCGGTAACGGTCACGGCAGGGACGGGTTGGTTTAATTGAATGTTAATGGCAAATCCTGTTGAAGATAAACCGAGTAAGCAGGCTAATAAGAACAGTTTTTTGATCATAAAAAGTACCTTTAGAAATCATTGTCGTTGTTGTGTAGGGTGGGGATCTCAGGTGTTGCTAGTTATAGCATAGCTCATCGGATGAGTAGTAAGACAAAAATTAACAAACTGATAAAATTCAGCATAAAAAGGAGGTTTTGGGTGAATTTAACAGAGTATTGACAATGTCATGTTATGTCAGCATTTTGAATAAAATTGCAATTCTAGAACCAAAAAAAATTTTCTAGTCTATGATTACTGAACGGTATGCAGTGGGATATCGTCAGAACAACATGGAGATTCGTTCTAATGAAAATTTTTAAGCATTATAACCCATCGAAAATTGCTCTTTATGTGAAAACATTATTCAGAGGTAGGCTCTACATTAAGGATTTTGGAGCTTTCGAATTCAATAATGGAAAAATTTTACCACCCAAAGTGAGCGATAAAACCCATTACAATGTAATGAATGAAGTGAACAAGCAAGTGGTGCTATTACGAGCTGAGTTGGGCTAACAACCTTCAAGCTCCTTAAGAATAACAACGCCACATACAGTGGCGTGTTCATATTAGCTATCAGTGGTTATTTTAAGTTTTTGACGTATCTTCACTACCCGCAGTACCTGGCTGAACCACAACTGCGGACGGTGTGTTTGTGATACGCGTGACTAACAGCTGATCAATCTTGTAGTTATCAATATCGACTACTTCAAATTTGTAGCCCGCATATTTCACATAATCAGTGCGTTTCGGCATCTTTCTCAAGCGATACATCATAAAGCCTGCGATGGTTTCGTAGTTGCTGAAATCTGGGAATTCGTCGATATCAAGGATACGTTGAACATCCTCGATTGGCGTGCCCCCATCAACCAGCCATGAATTCTCATCACGGGTAATAATTTGCTCTTCTTGTCCTGGCCCAATCAAGTCACCCATTAAGGTGATCATCACGTCATTGATGGTAATAACACCCATCACTAAGGCATATTCGTTCAGGATAACGGCAAAATCGACGCCACTATTTTTAAAGGCTTCTAAGGTATCAGATAGGGATAAAGTATCCGGAAGCATTAAGGTATTCTGGATATGTACACCGTCACGTAAACTCAGGCTTTGGCCATTCAATACGCGGTTGAGGAGCTCTTTGGAATCCACATAACCAATGACATGGTCAATATCCCCTGCACAGACTAAAAATTTCGAATGTGGCTGGGTGGAGATTTTGTGTTTGATGCTCTCTTCAGATTCGTCTTTATCAAAGAAAATGATGTTTTCTCGTGGTGTCATCGCCGAAGGAACAGTACGTGACTCAAGTTCAAACACGTTTTCAATAAGCTCGTGCTCTTGTTTACGCAACACCCCAGCGACCGCGCCCGCTTCAACAACAGCAAAGATATCATCAGAAGTAATGTCTTCATTACGTGCAGTGGGTAATTTGAAGAGTTTAAAAATTAAGTTCGCTAAGCCATTGAAGAACCATACGAGCGGGCTTAAAACCACTAAGCAGAAACGCATTGGGTTAACGATGCGTATAGCGATAGCTTCAGGTTTTACCATTCCAATACGTTTTGGTGTTAAGTCCGCCACGAGAATAAATAAGCTGGTGACGATGGTAAATGACACAATGGAAGCGGCTTGCTGTGCCCATGTAGGGGATAAGAATTTAATGAATAGCTCTTGCAATGCAGGAGAGAATGCAGATTCACCCACAATACCGGCTAAAATCGCGACGGCGTTTAAACCAATTTGTACAACGGTGAAGAACATGCCCGGCATTTCTTGTAATTTGAGAACGCGAGCGGCGTTAATGTTGCCTTCGTCGGCCATTAACTTCAATTTAATACGGCGAGAAGCTGCCAATGAAATTTCGGACAGCGAAAAAAATGCGCTGATTGCACATAATAAAAGAACGATAAGTAAACTGTTTAGCATAAATTATCCAACCCTCTAGGTAGTGAATTGTCACTTCTTGAAATCCTAAAGGCAATGTAAGGGTATTCCATTTCAATATTAATTAGCGCCTTAGCGCGGTGGGTATCGCGCTAAGTATAGCACTAGCCTATTTTATCTGGCTATATATTCGTCATTATAAAATTATTTAGGCAGGTAAGCAGACGCCAATCCCTCCCAGCCCACAATAACCATTTGGATTTTTATACAGATATTGCTGGTGGTAATCCTCCGCAAAATAGAATGTATCAAGTGGACGAATTTCTGTTGTGATTGGGCGATGGTCCTGCTTTTCAGCCATAGCGTGTTGATACGCATCACGAGTTTGTACCGCTTGTTGGTACTGTTCATCTGACACCGTATAAATAGCAGAACGATATTGCGTGCCAATATCATTACCTTGACGCATACCTTGTGCCGGATCGTGGTTTTCCCAGAATAGTGTGAGCAATTGTGCAAAACTGATTATTTGCGGATCAAAAACCACTCGTACGACTTCAGTATGCCCTGTTAGTCCAGTACACACCTCTTCATAGGTTGGGTTCAGAGTTATGCCGCCACTATAACCTGCGGATGTGGAGAAAATTCCCGTTTGTTGCCAAAATAATCGCTCCACGCCCCAGAAGCAACCCATTGCAAAATAAGCAATTTCCATATTCTTAGGAATAATCTCAATCGAATGATGGGTCACCGCATGATAAGGTGACACTTCCATTGATGTGTGACGACCAGGCAGTGCCTGAAATTCATTATCGGGCTGAAATTGATTAAAAGTCATAACGATTCCTAAATACACTCAGTATAGAAATAAAGTAAAAATTGGGATAAAAACTTGTATCAGTGGCTTATTTTACTCAAAATAAGTCGTTGCTGAGTAATAAGTCAAATTGTCTATCACCCTAGGAGCAGGCGTGTCGAAATATCTTACCCTTTGTGCAGTATGCCTAACAACGGCGGTACCTGCAGCATTTGCTGCGAACCTACGCCTTAATATTGAAGGGCTTGAAGGGCAACTCAATCAGAATGTCCGTATTCAACTTTCTAATATTTCACAAGATGAAGTGGTTGCAAATGGGCGTTTTCGTGCTCGAGTAGAAAAAGCGATTCGTGAAGGGTTAAAACCGCTGGGTTATTATGATCCTACGGTGGAATTTAGTTATGAAGAAAAAACGCCACCGGCTCGTTCAATATTAACCGCTAAGGTGTTGCCAGGTGAACCCATTCTTCTTCAAGGGGTTAATGTGGTACTCGAAGGTGGGGCGAAAACAGATCCTGATTACGCCAGTATGATTAAAAAAATACACCTAAATATGGCATCATCCAAAATGATGGTGAGTATGAAGACTTCAAAGGTAAATTTAGCAGCTTAGCTATCCGTAAAGGGTATTTCGATGCCATGATGGAAAAAAGTCAGCTAGGCATTTCTGTTGATCATCATGCCGCGTATTGGGATTTTGATTTTAACAGTGGTGAGCGCTATCGCTTTGGTAAATTAACCTTTGAAGGCTCTCAAATCCGCGAGGATTACCTCAAAAATCTGTCTCCTTTTAAAGAAGGGGAATATTACACTTCTGAACAGCTTGCGGAGTATAACCAACGGTTGGCTTCTACGGGATGGTTTAGCTCTGCAATAGTGACCCCGAATATTCAAAAAGCGCGTGAGGAACACACGGATTTATTACCAATGGAAGGCATCATGAGCCCTAGAGCTCAAAACTTCTTAGAGCTCGGTGGTGGCTATGCGACGGATGTTGGTCCTCGTGTCAAAGCAACATGGAATAAGCCGTGGATTAACTCTCGCGGGCAAAGCTTAACATCGAATATTAGCCTGTCACAGCCAGAACAAGTTATTGATGCTAGCTATAAAATCCCACTCAAAGCGAATCCTCTGGAACAGTATTATGCGGTTCAAGGGGGCTTTAAACGTACAGATTTAAATGATACGCAAGCCAACACCACGACATTGAACGTTTCGCGTAATTGGGATTATTCAAGCGGATGGCAATATGGCGTGAATATGCGCTGGATGCTCAGTAACTTTACTCAAGCCGATGTCACCAATACGACCATGTTGCTGTATCCGGGCGCAAACGTGAGCCGAATTCGCCAGAAAGGCGGCGTAATGCCAACGTGGGGTGATAGTCAACGTTATTCTATTGATTATTCGAATAAAATCTGGGGGTCGGATATCGACTTCCTCGTTTTACAAGCCAAAAATGTGTGGATTCGAACGCCGTGGGAAGGGCATCGATTTATCGTGCGCGGTAATGTGGGTTGGATTGAAACTAATAACTTTGACAAAGTCCCACCTGACTTACGTTTCTTCGCAGGGGGGGACGGTAGTGTTCGCGGTTATGGCTATCAAAAGATTTCTCCAGAAGATAGCAGTGGCAAGTTAACCGGGGCATCCAAGCTAGCCGTCGGTTCCGTTGAATATCAATATAACTTCACCGGAAATTGGTGGGGAGCCACGTTTATCGATAGTGGTGAAGCGGTTGATGATTTTAAAAACAGTGATTTTAAAACGGGTGCAGGTGTTGGTATCCGTTGGGTATCTCCAGTTGGACCGATTAAATTGGATTTAGCTAAGCCTATTGGCGATCCAGATAATAATAAAATTCAGTTTTACATCGGATTGGGGACAGAACTATGAAATGGATGAAGTGGCTAAAATGGATTGCAATCACCCTTTTATTATTGTTAGTTCTGGTCGTTAGCGCTCTATATTGGGTATTAGGAACAAAGTCAGGTTTGCATTTTGCATTGAATTCAGCCACGCGTTTTGTGCCTGAGCTCACTATCGGTTCGATTGAGGGTGATATTAATGATTTAACGCTCTCAGGTGTAAAATATCAGATGCCAGGTGTGGATGTGGATGCGAAAAAGATCCACCTAGCATTACGTTTGAAATGCCTGACCAGCCGTGAAGTTTGTATCGATGATTTATCAACAGAAAGTGTGATGGTCAATGTAGATACCAGCCAGTTTCCTCCCTCGGAAGAGACTCCACCATCAGAGCCGTTAACTGAGCTAAACGCACCTTTGACGATTCGTCTTATGCAACTGGCACTGGTTGATACCCATGTTAATGTAGATGGCACCGTTATTGACCTCGACAAGTTCGCGACAGGGATTACATGGCAAAAAAGAGCCATTGAAATCACCCCGACTGATATTATTAATTTAGCAATAAGCCTGCCTCCGAGTGAACCAGCTGCGGAAGTCAAACCTGCTGAACCTGTCGTACCTGAAGGTGAGCAGCAATCACTTGGTGATCAGCTTAAGGCATTATTCTCTAAACCGTTATTAGCGGATCTTCCTGAAATTATCCTGCCTGTTGATTTGAACGTTGAGGGGATCCATGCCTCTAATTTCCAGTTGAAAGGCGATACGGACATTACGATTAACAGCCTGAATTTGCAGTTAGAAAACACAGGGCAAAATGTTTTATTGAAACAGCTGAAAGTAAATGCACCTCAAGGGGATGTTGCCGTTTCAGGATCCATTTCACTGCAAGAAAAATGGCCTGTCGCATTGTCTGTGATTGGTGAAAGCCGCTTTGAAGATTTAAATGGGCAAAAAGTCGATTTAATGCTTAAAGGTGGGCTGATGGATGAGCTGATGCTGGCACTGAATCTAAATGGTCCAATTACCGCAACATTAGAAGCTCAAACTGATTTAGCACAAGCTGATTTTCCAATTGAGTTGACCTTAGAAAGTAAAAAATTAACGTGGCCGCTGGTGGGGGAAAGCCAATATAAGCTTGATGATACCCGCCTACGTTTGAATGGTCGTCCTTCCAGTTATGATCTCTCTTTACGTTCAGCCATTACAGGCAAAGATTTACCACCATCGAAACTGTTGTTAGATGCAAAAGGTAATGAAGAGAAAATTGATTTAACACGCCTGCGCTTATCCGCATTGCAAGGTAATGCCGACCTTTCTGGTGTTGCTGATTGGAGTAAAGCCATCAGCTGGAATATGGTACTGACGTTATCGGGTATCAATACAGCAAAACAATATCCAGAATGGCCTGCAAAAGTTGAAGGAAAAGTTGCCACGAGAGGCAGTATGTATGGCGGAAGTTGGCAACTAGAAGTTCCTGAAATTACTTTAGATGGTCATGTTAAATCGCATATTTTAAAGGCTCGAGGTAACGCGAAAGGGAATGCGGCTGGGCAATGGGATATTCCAGATTTTAACCTCATGCTGGGTAAGAACAGCGTGAATGTAAAAGGCTCCTTGGCGGATAAATGGAATCTCGATGCCAAGATAAATGCGCCAGCACTCAATGGTTTGCTACCTGGATTAGGCGGTGTAATCATTGGGGATCTGAAACTTCGCGGTGATTTACAGGCGCCACAAGCACTTGCAGATTTAACGGCTCGCAATGTGAGATGGCAAGATCTCACCGTGGAGACCACAACGATTAAAGGTAATGTCGCAACAGGTGACCAAATTAAGGGTGACTTGTCTGTAATAGTTCGTGGATTGCATCAAGGGGATCTCGCGATTAGCAATCTGACACTCGATGCCAAAGGTAGCGAAAAACAGCACACCTTAAAATTGAATGTAACGGGAAAACCGGTTTCAGGGCAGCTTGCTCTTGCGGGTAGCTTCGATCGCCAGACTGAGGTTTGGAAAGGTAATTTAAGTAACACTTTGTTTGATACTGAAGTTGGAGAATGGCGTCTTAATCAAGCAATGTCCTTGAACTACAACAACACCACGCAAGAAGTGTTGATTGGTAGCCATTGCTGGGTAAATCCAAATGCGCGCTTGTGTGTACCTAAGCCTGTTAAGGCCGGTAAAAGCGGTAGCGCAGATATTGTATTAGAGCGTTTTGATCTTGCGATGATCAAACCTTTCATGCCTAGTGATACACGGGCTACAGGCGTATTTACTGGGCGAGCGAACGCAGTTTGGAAAGCAGATGGTAGCCTGCCACAGGTGAAAGTCGACCTGAATGGTGATGGCGTCAAAGTCGTGCAGTTTGTTGATGGTGCGCGTTTACCTATTGAGTTTGATACGCTGACATTAAATGCTGGTCTTAAAAATGGTAGAGCGGATCTGAATTGGTTATTGAAGATTGCTAACAATGGGCAATTCAAAGGAAATGTACAAATTTCTGACCTAGAAAGAAAGCGTCTCCTTTCCGGTAATATCGAAATCAATGCCATTACGTTGGGCTTAATCAAACCACTGCTGGGTGAAAAAGACATTGCAAATGGGAATTTGAATGCAAATTTACGCGTAGGGGGCTCGGCTTATAATCCATTAATGAACGGTAATGTCACGTTATCTGGCCTAGAAATTAAATCTGGTTTGATTCCGTTTGATATTCAAAATAGCCAACTAGCGATTAACTTTAATGGCACCAGTTCGGTGATGGTCGGTCAGATTAAGACCCCAGAAGGTTACCTCAATATTGATGGTGATGCCGATTGGCGAAATATCGATGCGTGGCGAGCAAAAATATTGGCAAGAGGGAACAATTTACGTGTTTCTCTGCCACCGATGATCAAAATTGATGTGCAACCTGATCTCATTTTAGAGGCTTCACCGAAGTTGCTAACATTAAATGGGAGTGTGACCATTCCATGGGCACGAATTACTGTACAAGAACTGCCTGAGTCAGCAGTTAGCGCTTCTTCTGATGTTGTCATGTTAGATGATCAATTAAAGCCAATTAACCCGAAACAGCCCTCGATCCCAATCCAAACGAATTTAAATATTAATATTGGTCATGATGTGCGTCTGGATGCGTTCGGTTTGAAAGCTCAGCTAACAGGCTTATTAAAAGTTGTTCAGAATAAGCAGGGGTTAAGCTTAAACGGCCAAGTGGATATTCCTTCTGGGCGTTTCCGCGCTTACGGGCAAGATTTGATTGTGCGTAAAGGGCAAATTCAGTTCTCTGGACCTGCGGATCAGCCATTCTTAAACTTAGAAGCAATTCGTAACCCAGATAATACAGCCGATGATGTTATCGCTGGAGTCAAAGTTACAGGACTTGCCGATAAGCCGAAAGTTGAGATATTCTCTGAGCCCGCAAAAACACAGCAAGAAGCACTTTCCTATCTGTTAAGAGGAGAAGGGCTTGATAGCGGGGATGCGAATGGGTCACAAATGACTTCAATGTTGATTGGGTTGGGCGTTGCTCAAAGTGGTCAATTAGTGGGTAAAATTGGTGAAACATTTGGCGTGTCAGATTTAGCAGTTGATACGCAAGGCGTAGGTGATAGCTCGCAAGTGGTTGTGAGTGGGAAAATTACGAACGACTTGCAAGTTAAGTATGGAGTTGGCATATTTGATTCTCTAGCGACGCTCACTTTACGCTATAGAGTCATGCCGAAACTGTATTTAGAAGCAATTTCTGGCGTTAATCAGGCTTTAGACCTGCTTTACCAATTCGAGTTTTAATATATGCGTATCATTGTTTATGGCAGTTTAAGACGCAAGCAAGGGAATCATCACTGGATGACTTATGCTCAGCTGCTAGGTGAGCATAAGCTAGAAGGCTATGAACTGTATGACCTTGGATATTATCCAGCGGTTGTTCGAGGGAATGGCACGATTGAATGCGAAGTTTATCGCATTAATCCCTCTATCTTAACTGAGTTAGACGAATTAAAGAAAAATTCGCAAGATTACGAGCGCGAGTTAATCCCGACACCTTATGGTAATGCGTGGATTTATCTCTATAAACATTCAGTTGAAGGTCTTCCCCGCATCAAAAGTGGTGATTGGCTAAAGCGCAATGAAGAAGAGTAATCCGTAGTGAATCCGTAATAAAAAAACGCCGGCACTGTATCAGTGACCGGCGTTTTTTCATATGCACTAAGCGTGGCTCATCGTATTGAATTCTCTTTTTTGAAATACAGCCAGCTTGCGTGATAAACATTGAGATAAAAAAAAGCACTGGCAAAAACCAGTGCTTTTTCTATCCACGGAAGGGATTAATTATTTTTTTGCAGCGCGTTCGAAAGAAGCGATAATTTCAGCTTTAGCAGCTTCCGCATTCTCCCAACCATCAACTTTAACCCACTTACCTTTTTCTAAATCTTTGTAATGCTCAAAGAAGTGAGTGATTTGTGCACGCAGCAGCTCAGGAATATCGTTCACATCTTTGATGTGGTCGTATTCTTTGCTCAGTTTAGTGTGTGGTACTGCAACTAATTTTGCATCTTCACCAGATTCGTCAGTCATTTTCAGCACGCCAACTGGACGGCAGCGGATAACTGAACCTGGTTGTAATGGGTATGGAGTTGGTACTAAAACGTCAACAGGGTCACCATCTAAAGACAGAGTATTGTTGATGTAACCATAGTTGCATGGATAGAACATCGCAGTAGACATGAAACGGTCTACAAACAATGCGCCAGATTCTTTATCAACTTCATATTTGATTGGATCAGCGTTAGCTGGAATTTCGATAATTACGTAGATATCTTCAGGCAGTTCTTTACCTGCCGGTACATTGTTCAGGCCCATTAAAATGTATCCTTATGAGTGCTTAAAATAACGTGGGGGACATTATAGCCGCAAAGAGAGGTAAAACTCACTAGTTGGAGAGAAATTCGATCAAAAAAGGCGAGAGAGCCTCGCCTTCAGGTCAAACGGAATGTTGATTATTCTGCGTCAGGGTACTCACGCATAAAGGATTCCGCTTTTTCAACCATGGCTTTCGTGCCCACAAAGAACGGCACACGTTGGTGCAATTTAGTTGGGACGATGTCTAACACGCGGTTAGTACCATCGCTTGCTTTACCGCCAGCTTGTTCCGCTAAGAATGAAATTGGGTTGCATTCGTACAGAAGGCGCAGTTTACCCGTAGGGTGACTTGCGGTGCTTGGGTAAATGTAAATACCACCTTTGAGCAGGTTACGGTGGAAGTCTGCCACTAAAGAGCCGATATAACGAGTGGTATATGGGCGGTGGGTTGCTTCATCTTGCTCTTGGCAATATTTAATGTATTTCTTCACACCCATAGGGAACTTGATGTAGTTACCTTCGTTAATGGAATACATTTTACCTTCTGCTGGGAACATGACTTTTTCATGAGACAGACAGAATACACCTAATGATGGGTCGTAGGTGAAAGCATGAACACCGAAACCTGTGGTGTAGACCAACATGGTTGATGAACCGTAAACCACATAGCCCGCAGCAACTTGGCGGTTACCAGGTTGTAAGAAGTCAGCTTCTGTAACCGGTTGACCAATTGGAGTAATACGGTGATAAATAGAGAAGATAGTTCCAACGGAAACGTTTACATCGATGTTCGAAGAACCATCTAGTGGGTCCATTAAAACAACATATTTCGCGTTTTCTGCACGATCACCTTCGAAAATGACGATTTCATCTTCTTCTTCAGAGGCGATACCGGCAACTTCTCCGCGCGCTTTCAAAGCCGCTTTCAGTTTTTCGTTTGCATACAGGTCAAGCTTCATCTGAACTTCACCTTGGACATTCGACACACCACTAGTGCCGAGAATGTCAACGAGTCCAGCTTTGTTAATATCACGATGGATAATTTTAGCGCCCAGTTTAATCGCTGACAGTAATGCAGTCAGCTCACCTGTTGCATGAGGAAAATCTTGTTGCTTTTCGACGATGAATTCGCCTAATGTTTTCATGACGAAGGTCCTGAATAAAATTGACAGAAATTTGCGGGTCTTTATTGTACCCTCGGGCGGAGAGTTTATCTAAATAAAGAAAAGATTAATAGGCTAATACATTTATAAACCGGTGATTGATGAGTAGAATAGTAGAATAGTGACAAACCTCATGCTATTGGATGGAAAAGAATGCACATACATATTTTAGGCATATGCGGAACCTTTATGGGCAGCTTAGCCATTTTGGCTCGTTCTTTAGGGCACAAAGTGACTGGGTCTGATGCAAACGTCTACCCACCGATGAGTACATTGCTTGAAAAACAAGGCATTGAACTAATTCAAGGATTTGATCCCGCACAGTTAGAGCCAATCCCCGATATGGTGGTGATTGGGAATGCGATGACCCGTGGAAATCCGTGTGTTGAAGCGGTATTAGAGCGCGGTTTACCTTATACCTCAGGGCCTCAATGGCTCCATGATCATGTTCTTCCTGAGCGTTGGGTATTAGCGGTTGCAGGTACTCACGGTAAAACAACAACCGCGGGGATGCTTGCGTGGATCCTCCAAGATTGTGGCTATGAACCTGGCTTCCTGATTGGCGGTGTTCCGGGGAACTTTGATGTTTCTTCCCAAATTGGTAAGAGTCCTTTCTTTGTCATTGAAGCGGATGAGTACGATTGTGCATTCTTTGATAAACGTTCCAAGTTTGTTCATTACAGCCCTAAAACTCTGATTTTGAATAACCTTGAGTTTGACCATGCGGATATTTTTGAAAATCTAGAAGCGATTCAAAAGCAATTCCATCATTTGGTTCGTATTGTACCTAGTAGTGGCAAAATCTTTATGCCTAGTAATGATAGTAACCTCAAACAAGTCATGAACATGGGGTGCTGGAGTGAACAGGAGCTGGTGGGAGAAAACGGCGAATGGCATGCAGTGAAACTCAATCATGATGGTAGCCAGTTTGAAGTGTATTACCAGCAAGAAAAAGTGGGTGAAGTGAGCTGGTCCCAAGTGGGTAATCACAATATTCAAAATGGCTTGATGGCAATTGCAGCTGCTCACCATGTTGGGGTTCCTGCGAAAGAAGCCTGTTTAGCATTGGATAAATTTATTAATGCGCGTCGCCGTCTTGAGCTACGCGGTGTTGAGAATGAGGTTAGTGTTTATGATGACTTTGCTCACCATCCAACGGCAATTTTAGCGACGTTAGAGGCATTACGTAGCAAAGTTGGTGGTACTTCACGTATTATTGCTGTGCTGGAGCCTCGCTCAAATACCATGAAAATGGGGATCAGTAAGAATGATATCGCGCCAGCTTTAGGTCGTGCGGATGAGGTCTTTTTATTCCAACCCGCCAATATTCCGTGGATGGTAACGGAAATTGCGGAGCATTGTGTGCAGCCAGCGCGTTGGCACGCTGATATTGATGCTCTCGCCAACATGGTGATTGAGACAGCTCAACCTGGCGACCACATTTTAGTCATGAGTAATGGCGGGTTTGGTGGGATCCATGAAAAGCTACTCGCTGGATTGAAGCGTAAAGCGGAAGCAAAACCGGAAGAGTAATATCAAAACTTCACATAAAAGCCCTAACAGTTTGTTGGGGCTTTTTTATAGTTGCTGAAGAATTTCGGTATTTGCTGAAGCAGGAGGACCTGAACAGCTTAATACCGTACCCTGTATCTCTTTCTTCACGTTGCCTAAATAACAATCTACAGAATCAGTAAATAGATGGAACAGGCATCCGACAGCAATAGCTTTTAATTTCCAAGATGGGAAAAAGAACAGCACAACATAAGCGATTGCCGCCCAAATTGTATGCATAGGATGGAAACCCACACCGCAACGATCAGGATCAAAAATAGGATCCGCAAGAAGATGGTCGAGATCGATAACCATCGTTGAGACCATTAATAATCCAGCAAGCTTCCAATTTTTTCGCCAAAATAAATAGCCAAATAAAAAAGGCACTAAAAAATGGAAACCGTAGTGAACGATGTTTCTTAAGATCTCAAATAACACAGGTTTATCTCGATAAGAATCAGTGGAAGACGGGTCACTATAGTGCCAAAAATGAAAAGAGGGAACTCAGTTCCCTCTTTTTAGATATATAAAGCGACGGGAAAGGACTAAAGTTCTTGTTCAAAGAGAACCTGAATGGCTTCGTACAGTTCGCGAGTCGTAAAATCATTCGTTGGTGTGGAGAAAATCGTATCATCACCAGCGATGCTGCCTAAGATACCTTCAGCTTTGCCGAGGGAGTCTAGCAGTCGGGCGATGAGCTGTGCTGCCCCTGGACTGGTACGGATCACAACGACAGAGTGGTTGTAATCAACATCTAAAACTAAGTTTTTCAATGGGCTAGTAGCAGTTGGGACACCTGGCTCGGTAGGTAAACAATACACCATTTCCATTTTTGCGTTGCGGGTACGTACAGCACCAAACTTCGTTAACATTCTGGAAATTTTAGATTGATTAATGTTTTCGAAGCCTTGCTCTTGAAGCGCAATCACAATTTCTGCTTGGGAGCTGAACTTTTCCTCTTTAAGGAGTGCTTTAAAGGCTTTTACCAAGTCTTCTTGTTTCGACATAGTGCGCATAATTAACCCATCTTTTTGGTATTAAACTGAGCTGTATTATGTGGAAAAGTGCATTTTTATGCAAGATAATTGAGTTTTGATGGTTTAATGAGCGATTTAAGATACGGTTTTTCTGGTAGGACGCGCGTGATTATCTTAAATTGTTGGTTTGAAATTTAGTTTAAAAATAATTTGGTTTAACAATAAGTTGCTGTGAAAAAAATGTTAAATTATTAATCGGTGCTTAATAAAGCATCAAGTAAAATTACATTTGATGTTAAATGCAATAGCAATAAAAACTATTTGTTAAAAAAGTGCCCGTTATCTCATTAACAGATAAGGAATTTGTTTAGAATAGCCCTATTGTGTTGGTGATTTATCTTGCGTTAACACTTCTCTCTAACTGTTAAAGAATTGTTTTTTATAAGTAATATGTTTAGTGCGTAGTCAGATGAATTCATATATTTTAAAGTACAATTAAGGAGTTTTAGAATGAAAGTTGCAGTCCTAGGTGCAGCAGGTGGTATCGGTCAGGCTCTCGCCCTTCTTCTCAAAAACCAGCTCCCAGCAGGTTCAGAACTCTCCCTCTACGACATCGCGCCAGTCACTCCGGGTGTTGCTGCTGATTTAAGCCACATCCCTACAGACGTTAAAGTTGTTGGTTTCGCGGGTGAAGATGCTACACCAGCACTGAAAGGTGCAGATGTTGTATTAATTTCTGCGGGTGTTGCACGTAAGCCAGGAATGGATCGCTCTGACCTGTTTAATGTGAACGCAGGCATTGTACGTAACCTTGTTCAACAAATCGCGGTCACCTGCCCGAAAGCACTGGTTGGTATTATTACTAACCCAGTGAATACTACCGTGGCTATCGCGGCTGAAGTCCTGAAAAAAGCGGGCGTATATGATAAAAACCGTCTGTTTGGTGTAACCACACTGGACATCATCCGTTCAAATACGTTTGTTGCTGAATTAAAAGGCAAGAAAACCCACGAAATCGAAGTGCCGGTTATCGGTGGGCACTCAGGTGTGACAATTTTGCCATTACTGTCTCAAATTCCAGGTGTTAGCTTCACTGATGAAGAAATTGCTGCACTGACTAAGCGTATTCAGAACGCGGGCACTGAAGTGGTTGAAGCTAAAGCAGGTGGCGGGTCAGCAACATTATCTATGGGTCAAGCAGCAGCTCGTCTGGGCTTATCTCTGGTCCGTGGTCTTCAAGGCGAAAGCAACGTGGTTGAATGCGTATACACAGAAGGTGAAGGTGAACACGCTCGCTTCTTCGCACAACCTGTTGTATTAGGTAAAAACGGTATCGAAAAACATTTACCAATTGGTAAGTTAAGTGCATTTGAAGAGAAAGCGCTGAAAGAGATGTTAGGCGTACTGAAAGCAGATATCGAATTAGGTGAAAAATTCATTAACAGCTAATGCTAGTTAAGATTTAACGCTTAAATAAGGGCTGAATTGTTTGATGCAAATCAGCCCTTTATTTTCATGTCTTATAAGTTTTCACTTATCAAAATAAGGGGAAATCCCCTGAAGGTGTAATAGCGTAATACCGCTCATTATTAATGAGAGAAATAATATATTTTATCTTTCAGCGCTGAATAGGAATGAAGACGAATTTTAACTGTTTTCCTCTGTTGGCTCCCTGTTTTCTATTTCTTCTATTTCTGTGACTTTTCTTGGTTTATCTCGAATCCTTCTTTCTAAGAGTTCACCCGTCATGGGGTCATAATAGCGGCTAGGCCAAATTTCGGATGGGTGAATACCTAAAAAGTTTGCGATGATCCATTCACCTTTTGGCCAAGGTCGCGATAGTGCATTCGCGAGAGTTGATGAGCTAAGCCCCGCTTCACGAGAAATAGCAGCAAGAGTTGTTCCACGTTTGCGTAATGCCGCAATGATATCTGCTGGGTGCCAGTTTGATTTCCGTAACATCATTTTTTAATCCTTTTTTCATTCAGAATCATGTAGAGTTAGTGGTACATCTAACAGAATATTGTGGTACATTCAGTACAATTGTTCTGTTATTGGAAATAAAATAACAGAATTTCCCAATAATAATTTCTAATTTTTTCTTAAAGTTCATTTTTATGGAACTGTCGTTATTTTTATGAAAATAGTAGAAAGATTTAGATAATTATTGTGAGTTTAGCTAACACATTGAAAATAAAAATAACTCATCGTAGTTAGCTCTCTGTTTTTTATAATTTCTTATATTTATTCTCTTTATCGCGAAGATTTATATTTCTTAATAATGTATTGAATTATTTAAAAAGAATGAATTTCTTAATCCATACTATAAGTCTATTGATATAAAACAGAAAATACCGATATCTATATAACTTAGTAATAATTATTTTTAATATTAAAAGTAGGTATTGAAATGATTAAGAAAATAAGGAAAGTTTTTAGTTAATCGAAGTCGTCATCGTAATGACAAGGAGCGTCGATAATGATTAAAGAATGGTTAACAGCAAAAGAACTCGTTGGTCGTCAGGGGCTTCCATCAAGTACTCAGGGAATAAATGCGATGGCAAGGAGAGAAAATTGGTTGAGTCGAAAGCGAAGGGGGATTCAAGGTAAAGCACTTGAATACCATATTAGTTCGATTCCCATTGATCTCGAAGAACCAGCCGTGATGTATGAAGCTCCAAGGATTTATCACGTTAAACGTGATGAGCATGCACATATTTGGCAGGAAGCGTATAACCAGCTTTCCCATGATGAGCGAGTGGCAGTTTTATCCTTCATTATGCGTAAAGGTGCTTTAGCGTTAATTGATCTTATTAATCAAAATAATCACATGTAAATTACATACTGTATTGAATCGAATAAATTTTTAGAAAAATAACTTTGGTATAGCGACAAAAGCAGGTTGCAAAATATAAGCTAAGCGTAAAAGTGATATTATGAAAAAATTGTGGTTCACTGCGAAAGAATTAGCAGGGTTAGAAGGTCTTCCATCTTCACCTCAAGGCATTAACTTGATGGCAAGAAGGGAAGGTTGGAAAAATCGTCGAAAAAGAGGTGTTCAAGGGAAGGCCGTTGAATACTATGTAGAAAGTTTACCAAATGAGATCCAAAGGGAACTCTCACTTCACGAGCCATCGACACCTTATCAAGTGCAGCGGATTGATGCGCTACAAATTTGGTCTGAAGCTTATTATCAATTGACTGAAGCTGAGCGGAAAACGTTCGTAAAATATATTCTTCGTCACGGGCTATCGTCATTATTGGCTAAAATTGAGCCTGAAGAAGAGTAGGAAATTAAAAGGGTGAAATCACTTTCACCCTTTTAATTGTTTGTGTCGTGCTCTATCTCTGGTTATGAATGACGCTGAATTGCCACATGTGCTAAGCCAATCAAGGCTTCTTTATAAACAGAGTCTTCAAGCGCATTTAAAGCATCAATGGCTTTTTGTGCCTCTTCTTGCGCACGTTGGTATGTGTATTCTAAGGAGCCACAGCGTTTCATTGTGCTAAGAACGGTTTCTAACAGATGACGCCCATTACCTTGCTCAATAGCTTGCCTGATCAGAGCTGACTCTTCTTCATTACCATGTTGCATTGCGTGTAATAGTGGGAGCGTTGGTTTCCCTTCATCAAGATCATCACCTGTATTTTTACCTAATTGAGTATTATCAGCATCATAATCCAGAAGATCGTCAACTAATTGGAATGCCGTACCAATATAGCGACCATAATCTTGCAATGCTTTCTCTTGCTCAGGTGTTGCATTAGCTAAAATAGCGGAGGCATGGGATGCCGCTTCAAATAGGCGCGCAGTTTTACTGTAGATCACCTGCATATAGCTCTCTTCAGTAATGTTAGGATCGTTACAGTTCATCAGCTGTAAAACTTCACCTTCTGCGATCACGTTGGTGGCTTCAGACATGAGTTTTAGAACACGCATCGAATCCAGATCCGTCATCATCTGGAAGGATCGTGTATAAATAAAGTCGCCCACTAATACGCTTGCAGCATTACCAAATACCGCATTAGCTGTCTGCTTCCCGCGACGCATATCCGATTCATCGACCACATCATCATGCAATAAAGTGGCTGTATGGATAAATTCGATTAATGCAGCGACTTGGATATGTTTGTGTTCAGAATAGCCAAGGGATCGTCCCGCAAGGATCGCGATCATCGGACGTATCCTTTTTCCGCCCCCACTCACGATGTAATAACCTAATTGATTGATTAATGCTACGTCTGAGTTTAATTGGCTGAGGATCGCTTCATTTACTGCTGACATATCCTCGGCTGTCAGTTCAACGATAGATTCTAAATTCATTGTAATATATTCATATTATTAGTTTTTGGGGAATTCCCTAAGTCAAAAATGGGAAAACCGATATCACAGTAATGACGTAAGCATAACACTATTAATAATAAGATTATCGGGTGAAATGCAAAAAATGTTTAAATAAGTAACAATTCAAGATATTCCTGATAAATCAGCTGGAAAAAGATATGACTGATAAAAAAGTCGTATTTTTTGTAATCTAACTGCATTATAGGCTTGTGTTCTGCTGCTTTTTTGCGTAGAATTCGCGCCCTATTGTGAATATTTTATAGCGTGCTCTGGAATTGAAATATTTAGCGAGTACGCGGAAAGCGGAGTTAATATGTACGCGGTTTTCCAAAGTGGTGGTAAACAACACCGAGTTAGCGAAGGTCAAACTGTCCGCCTAGAAAAGCTGGACATCGCAACAGGTGAAACTGTTGAATTTGATCACGTTCTGATGGTTGCTAATGGCGATGAGATCCAAATCGGTGCTCCTATCGTTGAAGGCGTTAAAGTGAAAGCGGAAGTAGTTGCACACGGTCGTGGCGATAAAGTTAAAATCGTTAAGTTCCGTCGTCGTAAACACAGCCGTAAACAGCAAGGTCACCGTCAGTGGTTCACTGATGTTAAGATCACTGTCATCGCTTAAGATTTAGGAGAGCAGATTAATGGCACACAAAAAGGCTGGTGGTTCGACTCGTAACGGTCGTGACTCAGAAGCAAAACGTTTAGGTGTTAAACGTTTTGGTGGTGAAGCTGTATTAGCAGGTAGCATCATCGTTCGTCAACGTGGTACTAAGTTCCACGCAGGTAACAACGTTGGTTGTGGCCGTGACCACACTCTGTTCGCATTAGCGGACGGTAAAGTTAAATTTGAAGTTAAAGGTCCTAACAATCGTAAATTTATCAGCATCGAAGCTGAATAAGTTTTCTGACTTTTAATTTTTGAATTAAAGCCCTGCAAAAACCTTTTGCGGGGCTTTTTATATTCAGAATACGCCATCTCTGGGTAATACCGCCATTCGGCACTATAATGGCCAGCAGACGGAGAAAGAATTATGAAATTTGTAGATGAAGCCAAAATTTTGGTCGTGGCAGGAGATGGTGGCAATGGTTGTGTCAGCTTCCGCCGTGAAAAATATATCCCGAAAGGTGGACCTGACGGTGGTGACGGTGGTGACGGTGGAGATGTCTACTTACAGGCAGACGAAAACCTTAACACGCTGATTGACTATCGTTTTGAAAAATCATTTCGTGCAGAACGTGGTCAAAATGGTCAAAGCCGTGAGTGTACAGGTAAACGTGGTCAAGACATCACGGTAAAAGTCCCTGTAGGAACGCGTGTACGCGATCTTGGCACCAACGAAGTACTCTGTGACATGACTCGTCACGATCAACGCCACATGGTCGCTAAAGGCGGTTTCCATGGGCTTGGTAACACCCGTTTCAAATCTTCTGTTAACCGTGCTCCGCGTCAGCGTACCATGGGAACAAAAGGTGAAACGCGTGAGATCTTATTAGAATTGATGTTACTTGCGGACGTAGGAATGCTGGGGATGCCGAATGCGGGTAAATCCACCTTTATTCGCTCCGTATCAGCTGCAAAACCAAAAGTTGCAGATTATCCATTTACTACCTTGGTCCCAAGCCTGGGTGTGGTACGTATGGATAACGAGCAAAGCTTTGTAGTTGCAGATATTCCTGGGTTGATCGAAGGCGCGGCAGAAGGTGCGGGTCTGGGGATTCAATTCCTGAAGCACTTAGAACGCTGTCGTGTATTACTGCATCTTATTGATATTTGCCCAATTGACGAATCGGATCCAGTAGAAAATGCCAAGATCATCGTGGGTGAATTAGAGAAATACAGCGAAAAACTGGCACAAAAACCACGTTGGTTAGTCTTCAACAAAGTGGATATCTTAGGTGAAGAAGAGTCTGCAAAACGTGCAGCCGAAATTGCCAAAGGTATGGGCTGGGAAGATAAGTATTATATGATTTCTGCGGTGAACCACGAAGGTGTGAAAGCACTGTGTTGGGATATCATGGAGTTCATGAATACTCAGCCGCGTAATATGGCAGTTGAAGATGAAAATAGCCAACCAGAAAAAGTTGAATTCATGTGGGATGATTACCACAAAGAGCAGCTTTCTGGTGCTGAAGATCTTGATGACGACTGGGATGATGATTGGGATGAAGATGACGACGAAGGTGTCGAATTCATTTATCAAAAATAAGCATTCTTAAGTCACATAAAAAGGCACAACTTGCGAAGGTTGTGCCTTTTTTATTATCTAGATCCTAAAAGGATCTTTGATAGGATCAGTTCTTCTGATAGAGATCGCGATAAAGGCGGCTTTCAAAACGAACCAATGGTACCCGGCGGCTGTTGTATTGACTTTGTGGAACTGCATAAGCAGAAATAAACTGAACAAATGCCACTTTTTCGCCACTCGCAGTTGTGATAAAGCCTGCGAGGTTATAAACGCCTTGTAGTGCGCCTGTTTTCGCTGATACTTTGCCATTGACTCCAGCCTCATCCAAGCCACCACGATAACGTAATGTCCCGTCATGCCCTGCAAGTGGCAGCATTGAAATGTAATCGAGCTGCTGATCATTTTTCGCGATAAATTGCAAAACTTGCATCATTGTCGCAGGGGTGATCAAGTTATGGCGAGATAAACCAGAACCATCGACCATTACTGTGTTGCCCAAATCAATACCTGCTTTTTGTTTGAGAACTTGTCTAACCGCATCAGAGCCTGAGCGCCAAGTACCCGGTACACCATAATAATCCCGACCAATGGTTCTAAAAACAGTATCAGCAATCATGTTATCTGATTTTTTCAGCATGATTTTTAATAGATCATGCAGTGGCTTGGATTCTGTTTTGACGAGTACTTGAGACTGAGGTGTTGGTTGAGTTCGTTTTTTAACCGCTCCGGATAGCTCAATACCTGCAACCTGTAGTTCATTTTTGACGATAGCACCTGAGTAACTGGCACCATTTTGTACAGCAAATGCGAGTGGCAAGGGTTCGCTACGTTGGGTTAAGCAGCCTGTTAAGGTATAGCGATTCAATTCGCCAGGAACAACGTCTAACTCGCAGTAACGAGCTTCTGGTGAGCCTTTAGCGAGGGTTTTGACCTCACTAAACATATTAACGGGGTAGAAACTCGCTGTTTTGATATATGCCATCTCCCCAGCTTTATCTGATGGGTAAAGGGAAACAGAAAAACAGTTTCGATCAATAATTGCGGCAGCCGGCGGAGCACTAAAACACTGTGTCATGTCGTTCCATACCCAGCCAGGTGCTTTATCATGGCTAGCAAAAGCTGAAATATCGACAATAAGATCACCATCGACTTTATGTATGCCGATTTGTTTCAAGGCATTGACCATATTTCGAATTTGCTGGCGCGTTAAGGTTGGGTCTCCACTAAAACGGATCACCAAGTCCCCAGACAATGTATTGTTATTCAACTTTCCATTGGTTTCAAAGTTAGTCACAAAACGGTAGTCAGGACCAAGTTGTAATAATGCAGCAAGGGCAGTAACAACTTTTTGTGTACTGGCGGGCAGAGCCATCTGTTGAGCGTTATAATCGATAAGAGGGGTATTACTTCCTACTTTTTGCGCAACCAGAGCAAGGTTAGTGCCGTCAGGGAGATACTGCTTGTAATCATCGATAGGGATAGCAGAAGCTTGCGACGTGATGAAGGCAAGCCCTAAAGTGAAGATTAATTTTCTGGTTGATGTTAGTAGCGACATATATTTCACGCATTAGGGTAGACATAGTGCACATACTAAAGTGTAATGCCCAATAAAGTAAACGATGATCCGCTATTAACTCTCAGTTAAAATAGCGAACAGTATGATAAGATAAGTCATTAAGTTGGTCTGATTGAGTTATTGACACCCTAAGTTGTTGAACACCCCCTACATACCCTGGTGTTCGGTGTACTGTTGTTACAAAATCAGGAAGATACTTTTTTTTAGATAGGATTGAATTAGAGGTATTTATCAAATGAAACAGATTCCAATGACGGTATTTGGTGCTAACAAGCTAAGAGAAGAGCTCGAGTATCTGAAATCTGTCCGTCGCCCTGAAATTATTGCTTCGATTGCTGAAGCTCGCGAACATGGCGATTTAAAAGAAAACGCGGAATATCATGCTGCGCGTGAGCAACAAGGCTTTTGTGAAGGCCGTATTCAAGAGATTGAATCTAAACTTTCTCATTCTCAAGTGATTGACGTGACAAAAATGGCAAATAATGGTCGAGTCATTTTTGGTGCGACGGTTTCTGTATTGAATGTGGATACTGACGAAGAGTTAACCTATCGAATCGTAGGTGATGATGAAGCTGACATTAAAGTGAACTTAATCTCAGTGAACTCACCGATTGCACGTGGGTTAGTGGGTAAAGAAGTTGATGATGTCGTGACAATTAAGACACCGGGCGGAGATGTTGAGTTCGAAATTCTTAAAGTTGAGTATATCTGATTCCTATTTCCCTGAATTGGTTATATTATTTTACTGATTTAGAGAAAAAGGCCGCTGGCGGCCTTTTTCGTCATATAAAACATGCGTTCAATGGCATTTTTATATAAATGAGTAGTTATTATTTAGGTAAACTAATTTTGCGCTCTACTGATGGACGATAGAGAACAAGAATTTTACCGATAACTTGAACATTTGCTGCACCAGTTTCGCGAACAATCGCTTCAGCGATCAAATTTTTAGTTTCACGATCTTCGCCAGCGATTTTGACTTTGATAAGCTCATGGTGTGCTAATGAGACTTCGATTTCAGCCAAAACGCCCTCAGTTAAACCATTGTTGCCAATCATAACAACTGGGTTTAAGTGATGAGCGAGACTTTTTAGGTGTTGAATTTGTTTTTTGTTAAGATTCATCGATTTTTTGCTTGGTTAGTATTGAAAATGGCATATTCTACCGCCATCTGATTACTATCACCATCTATTAATCTTGTTTGATGGTAATGAAGCAGCTAATGATTACCCGAAAGTAATCCAGTAACAGGTTGGCAGCGCGTTAACACTTTCCCAGTAAACAGCGTTATTTATGTGACTTGGGTAGAAAAAATGAAGCTAACTCTCTGTAACTTGAAGAATGTCGGGAAATGTATTTCTATTAGTATAGTTGGAAAGTGCAATGGCCAATAAAAAACGTTCAGCAAGCTCCAGTCGTTGGTTGCAAGAACATTTTAGTGATAAATATGTTCAGCAAGCACAAAAGAAAGGGCTCCGCTCGCGTGCATGGTTTAAACTGGATGAAATCCAGCAAAGTGATAAGATTTTTAAACCAGGTATGACCGTTGTTGATTTAGGTGCTGCCCCTGGTGGATGGTCACAATACGTTGTTGGTCAAATTGGTCACAACGGTCGTATTATTGCTTGTGACTTACTACCAATGGATCCAATCGTCGGCGTGGATTTCCTTCAAGGGGATTTTCGTGATGATGCCGTGCTAGCTGCTTTGTTAGAGCGAGTGGGCGATAAAAAAGTACAAGTGGTTATGTCTGACATGGCCCCAAATATGAGCGGAACACCCGCAGTGGATATTCCCCGCTCTATGTATCTGGTTGAATTAGCATTGGATATGTGCCGTGCGGTATTGGCTCCTGGGGGAAGTTTTATCGTTAAAGTATTTCAGGGAGAAGGCTTTGACGAATACCTTAGGGATATCCGCTCCCTGTTTACGAAGGTTAAAGTTCGTAAACCCGAATCTTCGCGGGCACGATCGCGTGAAGTATACATTGTAGCGACAGGACTAAAACTATAGTACCCTGAGCGTTATTTGTTAACACAGTTGTAAGGTGAGGTTAATCCCTTGAGTGACATGGCGAAAAACCTAATTCTCTGGTTAGTCATCGCAGTTGTTCTGATGTCCTTGTTCCAGAGTTTTGGCCCAAGCGATTCGAATAGTCGCAGAGTTGATTATTCAACGTTTATCAATGAGTTAGCCCAGGATCAGGTACGTGAAGTTCGTATCACAGGTCGTGAATTGAACGTCAGAAAAGCGGATAACAGCCGCTACACTACTTATCTGCCTATGCAGGATGAGAAGTTGTTAGACACCTTGTTAAACAAGAATGTTACTGTCGTCGGTGAACCACCAGAAGAGCCTAGCTTACTGACATCTATTTTCATTTCCTGGTTCCCAATGCTGCTGTTGATTGGTGTCTGGATCTTCTTTATGCGCCAAATGCAAGGTGGCGGCGGTAAAGGGGCGATGTCATTCGGTAAAAGCAAAGCTCGTATGCTGACAGAAGATCAGATCAAAACAACATTTGCTGATGTTGCGGGCTGTGATGAAGCGAAAGAGGAAGTGGGTGAGATCGTAGATTTCCTACGTGAACCAGCTCGTTTCCAAAAACTCGGTGGTAAAATTCCGAAAGGTGTCCTGATGGTAGGACCGCCGGGTACAGGTAAAACATTACTCGCTAAAGCTATTGCGGGTGAAGCAAAAGTCCCATTCTTTACCATTTCTGGTTCTGACTTCGTGGAAATGTTTGTGGGTGTGGGGGCTTCCCGTGTTCGTGATATGTTCGAACAAGCGAAAAAAGCAGCTCCTTGTATCATCTTTATCGATGAAATCGATGCTGTTGGTCGTCAACGTGGCGCAGGCTTAGGCGGTGGTCACGATGAACGTGAACAGACACTGAACCAAATGCTGGTTGAGATGGATGGTTTCGAAGGTAATGAAGGTATTATCGTGATCGCGGCAACTAACCGTGCTGATGTTCTGGATCCTGCATTACTGCGTCCAGGCCGTTTTGACCGTCAAGTTGTGGTTGGTTTGCCAGATGTTCGTGGTCGTGAGCAAATCTTAAAAGTTCATATGCGTCGTGTGCCAATCGATCCAGCAGTTGATACTACGATTCTGGCTCGTGCTACCCCTGGTTTCTCGGGTGCGGAATTAGCAAACTTAGTGAACGAAGCGGCATTGTTTGCAGCGCGTGAAAATAAACGTGTTGTTACCATGGCTGAATTCGAAAGAGCACGCGATAAAGTATGGCTGGGTGCTGAGCACCGCTCACTGATGATGACTGAAGAGCAGAAAGAATCGACAGCCTATCATGAAGCTGGACACGCAATCGTTGGTTACTTAATGCCAGAGCATGACCCAGTGCATAAAGTGACAATTATTCCTCGTGGTCGTGCTCTGGGTGTGACTTTCTACTTACCTGAAGGCGACCAAATCAGTGCGAGCCGCCAGAAGTTAGAAGGAAATATCGCAAGTACATACGGTGGTCGTATTGCAGAAGAACTGATCTACGGTTATGACAAAATCTCAACTGGCGCATCAGGTGATATTCAGCAAGCAACCAGCACTGCGAGAAAAATGGTGACTCAGTGGGGCTTTTCTGACAAGTTAGGTCCAGTGTTATATTCTGAAGAAGAGGGTCCTGCATTCTTAGGCCGTTCAGGGCAGAGCTCAACTTACTCTGATGAAACTGCACGCATCATTGACGAAGAAATTAAAGCAATTATCGACCGTGGTTATCAGGTTGCACATAAAACCTTAACCGACAATATGGATATTCTGCATGCGATGAAAGATGCATTATTGAAATATGAAACAATCGATATGCCAATGATTGATGACCTGATGAATCGCCGCCCAGTACGCGCGCCAGCAGGCTGGGATGAGGATAAAAAAGTGAACAATGTTACAGGTTCATTTGGTGCTGCGGCTAGCACATCAAAACCTGAAGCAAAGCCAGCTGAGACTCAACCAGAAGAGCCAACTGAAAAATCAGATGAAAACGATTCATCCGATAATAACGAGAGCAAGCCACAATAAGCTGTCGTGATAAGTTGAATAATTAAAAACCCCAGGTTACTGGGGTTTTTTACGTTAAGGAAAAATAATCATGCATATTAAAGCCCGAGGTCGCCTCCTTGACTTATCAACCCCTCAAGTGATGGGGATTCTGAATGTTACTCCTGACTCATTTTCAGATGGTGGCACTCATAATCGTTATCACGATGCCCTCGACCATGTTGCTAAAATGGTCCAAGCCGGTGCAACAATTATTGATATCGGCGGCGAATCAACTCGACCAGGTGCTGCTGAAGTTTCGATTAGTGAGGAGCTCGATCGTGTTGTACCCGTGGTAGACGCTATTGCAAAGCGTTTTGATGTGTGGATTTCTGTCGACACTTCGAAAGCTCAAGTTATGGATGAAGCCGCAAAAGTAGGTATGCATATTATTAATGACATTCGTTCACTACATGAAGCAGGTTCCCTTGAAGTGGCTGCAAGGCTGGGGCTACCTGTGTGTATTATGCATATGCAAGGTCAGCCGAGAACAATGCAAGATGCACCAAATTATGTGGATGTTGTCAAAGACGTTAAAGATTATCTTGCCGGTGAAATTGAACGCTGTGTGGCGGCGGGAATTGATAAACAGCAAATAATCCTCGATCCAGGCTTTGGTTTTGGCAAGAACCTGTCGCATAATTACCAGCTACTAGCGCATTTAGATCAATTTCATGATTTCGGACTACCGCTCTTGGCAGGACTGTCACGGAAATCTATGATTGGACAATTATTAAATGTTCCACCTCAAGAACGTCTTGCGGGCAGCTTAGCTTGTGCCACCATTGCGGCAATGCAAGGGGCACAAATTATCCGAGTTCATGATGTGAAAGAGACTGTACAAGCAATGCAAGTCGTTCAGATGACTCTGTCAGAAAAGGAAAAATTAGCGTATGAGTAACCGTAAATATTTTGGTACTGATGGTATTCGTGGAAAAGTAGGCGACAGCCCAATTACTCCTGATTTTGTTTTAAAATTAGGCTGGGCCGCAGGTAAAGTGCTGGCTCGTCACGGTTCACGTAAAATTATCATTGGTAAAGATACGCGTATTTCTGGCTATATGTTGGAGTCTTCATTAGAAGCTGGTTTAGCTGCGGCAGGGTTATCCGCATCATTTACAGGCCCAATGCCAACACCAGCTGTGGCTTACTTAACTCGTACTTTCCGTGCAGAGGCAGGGATTGTGATTTCAGCTTCTCATAACCCTTACTATGATAACGGGATTAAGTTCTTCTCTATTGACGGAACTAAACTGCCTGACGAAGTTGAAGAAGCCATTGAAGCTGAAATGGAAAAACCGATCACTTGCGTTGAATCAGCAGAACTTGGTCGTGCGAACCGTATCGTTGATGCGGCGGGGCGTTACATTGAATTCTGCAAAGGGACATTCCCTAACGAACAGAGCTTAAACAGCCTTAAAGTGGTTTTAGATTGTGCGAACGGCGCCACTTATCATATTGCACCAAACGTTTTCAGTGAGTTAGGTGCTCAAGTCATCACTATGGGTTGTGATCCTAATGGGATCAACATCAACGAAGAGTGTGGTGCTACAGACGTTCGTAAGTTACAAGAGCGTGTGATTGCAGAAAAGGCAGATGTGGGCTTAGCGTTTGATGGTGATGGTGACCGGATCATTATGGTCGACCATCAAGGTAATAAAGTCGATGGCGACCAAATACTGTATATCATTGCTCGTGAAGCGCTGCGTCAAGGTCAGTTAAAAGGTGGCGTTGTCGGTACTCTAATGAGCAACATGGGTCTGGAAATAGCCCTGAAACAGTTAGGTATCCCGTTTGAGCGTGCAAAAGTGGGAGACCGTTATGTGCTCGAAAAATTACAAGAAAAAGGCTGGCGTATGGGGGCTGAAAACTCCGGTCATGTGATTTTATTAGATAAAACCACCACAGGTGACGGTATTGTCGCGGGTCTTCAAGTGTTAAGTGCAATGGTTCGTAACCACATGAGCTTACATGACCTGTGTAGCGGTATGAAGCTTCTACCTCAAATTCTTGTTAACGTGCGCTTTAAAGGCAAACACGATCCTTTGCAAAGTGAAGCGGTTGTTGCTGCGAATGAACAAGTTGAAAAAGAGTTAGCGGGTAAAGGGCGTGTGTTACTGAGAAAGTCCGGTACTGAGCCTCTGATCCGTGTCATGGTTGAAGGTGAAAACGAAGACGTTGTCACTGAAATGGCAAACCGCATTGCCGATGCAGTTAAAGCGGCCGGTTAATGTTGCACATTCTCCCTTATCGCGGATAAAAACTGACCTAAGGGAGAGAAATTACTAAGCTGAGTATGATATTTCGATGGTTTGCTGTTTTTTTCTTCAATTAGTCAAATGAAATCAAAATAGACTTGCTTGTCAGCTCAGCTTTGGTTAGTATTCGCACCTGCTCAATTCCGTAATAGTGTTTTGAGTAGGTGTGCAGTATAAGGGTCATAGCATAGGCTATGCGCCGTAACTGAATAGGTAACTCAAATGTATATAGCTCTTTTAGTTGTTTTCTTGCTCGCGGCTATCGGCCTGATTGGTCTGGTCATGTTACAGCAAGGTAAAGGTGCTGACATGGGTGCATCATTCGGTGCGGGCGCTTCTGCAACACTGTTTGGTTCATCGGGTTCAGGTAACTTCATGACCCGTATGACTGGAATCTTGGCTGCTGTGTTTTTCGTTATCAGTTTAATTCTTGGCAACATGACTGCCAACAAGTATGGAACTGGTGCAGGTAGTAAGTGGGAAAACATTAGCGAACCGGCAAAAGTCGAGCAACCAACAGACGTTCCGGCAGCACCAGCAACACCAACGAGCGATATTCCTCGTTAAGTGTGAAAGATTCCGGATGACCGCATTGTGTTCTCATCAATGTAGTCCCAACTAGCAGTAACGTAGTAAGAAGTTAAAAATTTGAGGTTATTGATTGATAAATTAGTAACCTCGCCTCAGTGCCGAGGTGGTGAAATTGGTATACACGCTACCTTGAGGTGGTAGTGCCTACAAAACGGGCGTACGGGTTCAAGTCCCGTCCTCGGCACCATTATTTTAGACGACTTGTGAAGTCACAATAGTCAGTGTAAAATAGTCACGTTTCGAACGCGGGATGGAGCAGCATGGTAGCTCGTCGGGCTCATAACCCGAAGGTCGTTGGTTCAAATCCAGCTCCCGCAACCATTTCTCTTAGTCAAACATATCTTGCAGCAACAATATCAGATATCGTTATCGTAATTTCTCATCGATTTATCTAGATTTTCAAGGTATACTAAGAGCACGGTAAACCCATGCACTATGGGTCCAGTTACAAAAGCCCCGAATTTCGGGGTTTTTTGTTATTTGACAATCGAATTAACTGGGCTTTATGCCCTTTTTTTATGTCTGGGGGTGGGCTTGTCCACATTAGAGCAAAAATTAACAGAGATGGTTTCGGCACCAGTGGAAGCACTAGGCTTTGAGTTTGTAGGCTTAGAATTTGTTCGCGGGCGTACGTCGACACTGCGTATTTTCATTGATAGTGAAGAAGGCATCACTGTTGATGACTGTGCTGATGTCAGCCATCAAGTGAGTGCAGTATTGGATGTCGAAGATCCAATTTCTGTGATTTATAACCTTGAGATATCGTCACCGGGTATGGAACGTCCACTGTTCACCATCGCTCATTATGAGCGTTTTATGGGTGAAGAAGTGGCTCTGTCACTGCGTATAGCGATGCAGAACCGTCGTAGATGGCAAGGAATTATCAAAGCCGTTGATGGTGAAATGATTACGGTTACTGTAGATGGTAAGGATGAGGTGTTCGCCCTCGGCAACATCCAGAAAGCTAACTTAGTACCACACTTTTAATTAAGTTCAATGAGGCAACTAGGATGAACAAAGAAATTCTGGCTGTTGTTGAAGCGGTTTCTAACGAAAAATCCCTCCCTCGTGAAAAAATCTTCGAGGCTCTGGAAACTGCGCTGGCGACAGCAACGAAAAAGAAATATGAGCAAGAGATTGATGTTCGCGTAGAAATCGATCGTAAATCGGGTGATTTCGATACGTTTCGTCGTTGGGTGATTGTTGACGAAGTCACAATGCCAACGCGTGAAATTACACTGGAAGCTGCACAATTTGAAGATCCTGCATTGCAGTTAGGTGAATACGTCGAAGACCAAATCGAATCAGTTGTATTTGACCGTATTACCACGCAAACCGCTAAGCAAGTTATCGTACAAAAAGTTCGTGAAGCTGAGCGTGCGATGGTGGTTGACCAATTCCGTGAGCAACAAGGTGAAATCATCACTGCTCAGGTTAAAAAAGTTAACCGTGAAAACATTACCTTAGATTTAGGTAATAACGCAGAAGCTGTGATCCTGCGCGAAGATATGCTACCACGCGAGAACTTCCGCCCTGGTGACCGTATCCGCGGAGTCCTGTATGATGTTCGCCCTGAAGCTCGTGGCGCACAGCTTTTTGTAACTCGTTCTCGTCCAGAGATGCTGGTTGAATTATTCCGCATCGAAGTACCAGAAATTGGCGAAGAAATCATTGAGATCAAAGCTGCGGCTCGTGATCCCGGTTCTCGTGCAAAAATCGCAGTAAAAACGAACGACAAGCGTATCGATCCAGTTGGAGCTTGTGTTGGTATGCGCGGTGCTCGAGTTCAAGCGGTTTCTAGTGAATTAGGCGGCGAGAGAATCGACATTGTGTTATGGGATGATAACCCAGCGCAATTCGTTATTAATGCTATGGCTCCGGCAGATGTGGCATCTATTGTGGTTGATGAAGACAACTGTACGATGGATGTTGCCGTTGAAAGCAGTAACTTAGCACAAGCAATTGGACGTAATGGACAAAATGTTCGCTTAGCGGCTCAGTTACTGAAAATCCACCGTGGTGATGACAAGTGGGAACTGAATGTCATGACAGCGGAAGAGCTGAATGCAAAACATCAGGCAGAAGCACACGCTTCTATTGAAACATTCACTAAGCATCTAGATATTGATGAAGAGTTTGCTACAACACTTGTTGAAGAAGGCTTCTCGACATTAGAAGAACTGGCTTACGTGCCTATTAAAGAACTTCTGGAAATTGACGGTCTTGATGAAGAAACCGTTGAAGTTCTACGTGAAAGAGCAAAAGCTGCCCTCACCACAATTGAACTAGCTCAAAAAGAGAGTTTGGGTGATAATCAGCCAGCAGAAGATTTGTTGAATCTTGATGGTATGGATCGTACTCTGGCCTATAATTTGGCTACTCACGGTATCTGTACACTGGAAGATCTTGCTGAGCAGGGCATCGACGACCTGATTGATATCGAAGGTCTGAATAATGAGAAAGCAGGTGAACTCATTATGGCAGCACGTAATATTTGCTGGTTCGGAAACGATGCGTAAACACTGTAGCAGGAAGGAACGGCATGACAGAAACTGTAAAATCACTGGCAACGGAAATTCAAACCACAGTTGAACGCCTGGTACAGCAATTTGCTGAAGCAGGGATCACGAAAGGTGCGAATGACTCTGTTAGCCAGACTGAAAAAGAAACTTTACTGAACCACTTAAACCGTGAACAAGGCGGAGCAGCGGGTCAGCCAAGTAAATTAACACTGCAGCGTAAAACTCGTAGTACGCTGAGTGTTCCAGTCACCGGTGGCAAAAGCAAATCGGTAAATGTTGAAGTCCGCAAAAAACGCACTTATGTGAACCGCGACGCTGAAGAAGCGCAAGCGGAAGAGCAGGCGCAGCGTGAAGCGGAAGAGCAAGCACAGCGCGAAGCTGAGGAACTGGCAAAACGTGAAGTTGAAGCGAAACGTGCAGCGGAAGATGCTGCAAAACGTGACGCTGAAGCTAACGCAAAACGTGAAGCCGAAGAGAAAGCAAAACGTGAAGCAGCTGATAAAGCTACGCGCGAAGTAGCGGAAAGAGAAAAAGTGAAACAAAGCGAAAATCAAAAACCAAGCAAAGCGGCGACAGAAAGTAACGCTGACAAACAGCGTCTTGAAGCCGAAGCTGCCCAACTGAAACGCAAAGCGGAAGAAGAAACTCAACGTAAAGTTGAAGCTGATGCGCGTCGTGTTGCTGAAGAAGCCCGTAAAATGGCTGAAGAAAAAGCGGGAGACTGGAACTCAGAGAGTAAATCTGAAGAAGACAGCGACTATCATACAACGACATCTACTCACGCTCGTGCGGCAGAAGATGAAAGTGATGAGAAAGAAGAAGGTCGTCGTTCACGTAACCGTACCGCAAAAGCACCTCGTCAAAAGAAAGGTAATAAACTTTCTGAAAAAGCGGATCGCGAAGAAGAACGCGCAGCTGGTCGTTCAGGTCGCTCTAAAGGTAAGCAACGTAAAGGTAGCTCTTTACAACAAAGCTTCACCAAACCTGTTGCAGCAGTAAACCGTGATGTCGTTATCGGCGAAACTATCACTGTTGGCGAATTAGCCAACAAGATGGCGGTTAAAGGCTCTCAAGTCATTAAAACGATGATGAAAATGGGCGCAATGGCAACCATCAACCAAGTGATTGACCAAGAAACTGCACAATTAGTTGCAGAAGAAATGGGTCACAAAGTTATTTTGCGTCGTGAGAATGAGTTAGAAGAATCGGTAATGAATGACCGTGACACTGGCTCCGCAGTAAGAGAACCTCGCGCGCCAGTTGTTACTATCATGGGTCACGTTGACCACGGTAAAACCTCTTTACTGGATTACATTCGTTCAACGAAAGTGGCATCAGGTGAAGCAGGTGGTATTACTCAGCACATCGGTGCATACCACGTTCAAACTGACAAAGGTATGATCACCTTCTTAGACACCCCAGGTCACGCCGCGTTTACATCAATGCGTGCTCGTGGTGCTCAGGCAACGGATATCGTTGTTCTGGTTGTTGCTGCGGATGATGGTGTTATGCCTCAAACAATCGAAGCTATCCAGCATGCGAAAGCAGCGGGTGTGCCAATCGTTGTTGCGGTAAACAAAATGGATAAACCAGAAGCTGACCCAGATCGCGTCAGAAATGAGCTGTCTCAGTACGGCGTTATTTCTGAAGAGTGGGGCGGTGACACTCAGTTTATCGGTGTATCTGCGAAAGTCGGTACCGGTATCGATGAACTGTTAGATGCTATTTTACTGCAAGCTGAAGTTTTAGAACTGAAAGCAGTCTATGCAGGCATGGCAAGCGGTGTGGTTGTTGAATCTTACCTAGACAAAGGTCGTGGCCCAGTTGCTACAATCTTAGTTCAAGAAGGTACATTGAACAAAGGCGACATCGTGCTGTGTGGATTTGAATATGGCCGTATTCGTGCAATGCGCAACGAATTAGGTAAGGAAGTGCTGTCTGCGGGGCCTTCAATGCCAGTTGAGATTCTGGGTCTGTCCAGTGTTCCTTCTGCCGGTGATGAAGCTACCGTGGTTCGTGATGAGAAGAAAGCGCGTGAAGTTGCCCTGTATCGTCAAGGTAAATTCCGTGATGTGAAATTAGCTCGTCAGCAGAAATCTAAACTGGAAAACATGTTTGCTAACATGGAAGAAGGTAAAGTTTCTGAACTGAATATTGTACTGAAAACTGACGTTCAAGGTACCTGTGAAGCTATCACTGACTCTCTGATGAAACTGTCAACTGATGAAGTTAAAATTAAAATCATTGGTTCAGGCGTGGGTGGTATCACCGAAACTGACGCAACTCTGGCAGCGGCTTCTAATGCGATTATTCTTGGCTTTAACGTCCGTGCGGATGCATCTGCTCGTCGTGTAGTTGAAAGCGAAAGTGTTGATTTACGTTACTACTCAGTTATCTATAGCCTGATTGATGAAATCAAACAAGCGATGAGTGGTATGTTGGCACCAGAATACAAACAGCAAATCATGGGGCTTGCAGAAGTCCGTGATGTATTTAAATCACCGAAATTTGGTGCAATTGCTGGTTGTATGGTTACTGAAGGTACCATCAAACGTAATAATCCAATTCGCGTTCTGCGTGATAACGTGGTTATCTACGAAGGTGAGCTGGAATCACTGCGCCGCTTTAAAGATGACGTTAGTGAAGTTCGTAACGGTATGGAATGTGGTATCGGTGTTAAGAACTACAACGATGTCCGTACCGGCGATATGATCGAAGTCTTTGAAGTTATCGAAGTTAAACGTTCAATCGACGGTTAATTTTGTGAGTACCCACGAAGTATCGTGGTGACAAAATAGTATTAATGAGGGGGCTATTGCCCCCTTTATTGTCAGGAGATTAACGATGGCAAAAGAATTCAGTCGTTCTCAGCGCGTAGCGCAAGAAATGCAAAAAGAAATTGCGATTATCTTGCAGCGTGAGATCAAAGATCCTCGTATTGGAATGGCAACCGTTTCTGGTGTTGAGCTGTCACGGGATCTGGCATACGGTAAAGTCTTTGTTACTTTCTTTAACTTTGCGAATGAAAAAAGTGAAGAAGAGATGGTGGCTGACGGTATCAAAGCCTTAAATGAAGCATCAGGTTTCATTCGTTCATTACTGGGGAAAGCGATGCGTTTACGTATTATTCCTGAATTAACGTTTGAATATGACAACTCATTGGTTGATGGTATGCGTATGTCTAACTTAGTCTCAAACGTGATCCGTAGTGACGAAGAACGTCGTGCTGGTACAGATAGTAAAGAGGAAAAATAATGGGGCGTCGTCGTAGCGGGCGCAATATTGACGGCGTTGTGCTGTTAGATAAGCCCACCGATATTTCCTCAAATGATGCGCTGCAAAAAGTGCGGCGCTTTTTCAACGCGAATAAAGCTGGGCACACGGGGGCACTTGACCCATTAGCGACAGGCATGCTGCCGGTCTGTCTTGGTGAAGCGACGAAATTTTCACAATTTTTACTCGACTCAGATAAACGTTATCGGGTGATTGCGCGCCTTGGACAGCGAACGGACACTTCCGACTCCCATGGCGAAATTATCTGTGAGCGTGACATTACCTTTACCGCGAAGCAACTCGAAGAGGCTCTAGAGCATTTTCGTGGTGATACGCTGCAAGTGCCTTCCATGTATTCTGCGCTGAAACATCAAGGGCGCCCACTGTATGAATATGCGAGAAAAGGAATTACGGTAGAGCGTGAAGCGCGTCCCATCACGGTGTATGAACTTCAGTTTATTCGTTGGGATAACAATGAATTAGAACTGGAAATTCACTGCTCTAAAGGCACCTATATTCGGACTATTATTGACGATTTAGGTGAAATGTTAGGATGCGGTGCGCACGTAACGTATCTGCGTCGTGTACAAGTGGCAAATTATCCTTACGATCGCATGGTCACGTTGGAACAATTAGCTGCTTTGCGGGCAAAAGTGGATGCGGGAGAAGGTTCATTTGAATCCTTGCTCGATTCGCTATTATTGCCAATGGATACCGCAGTGGTTCATTTTCCTGCAGTGAATATTACTGAGGAAACAGCCGCGTATTTTAAACAGGGTCAACCTGTACGTGGTGATGTAAAAGACCTAGTGGAAGGCGACATGATCCGCGTCACTTGTGGTTCAGAGCAGCGGTTTATCGGTATTGCTTTGATTAGTGAAGATGGACGTATTGCACCGAAGCGTTTGGTCGTTGAAAATGAACCGTCCGCATAATGGCGCTTATTGCTTTGCTGCCCTAAGCAGCGTAGAATGACGGCGCTAAATCTTGAGATGCTAAATTAGAGATTGGCTCTCATCACTTAAATTTATATTATTTTGGAGTTTATTATGTCTCTAAGTACTGAAGCGAAAGCGAAAATCGTTGCTGAATTCGGCCGCGGTGAAAACGACACGGGTTCAAGCGAAGTTCAAATCGCTCTGTTAACTGCACAAATCAACCATCTGCAAGGTCACTTCTCCGAGCACAAAAAAGATCACCACAGCCGTCGTGGTCTGCTGCGTATGGTTGCTCAGCGTCGTCGTTTACAAGCTTACCTGAAAGGTAAAGATATCGCACGTTACACAGCGCTGATCGAGCGTCTGGGTCTGCGTCGTTAATCTTGTCAGTTTCAGAGGAAAGGGGCCAAATGGCCCCTTTTCTTCTAAAAATTAGTTGAAAGTTGAAGTAATACTCGAATTATACTTAACTAAAATGTTAAGCTATTATCGATAATTGACTGTTTTAATTAAAACCACTTAAAACTACATCCGTATTCGCGCGACTAATGAGAGAATTGATGATCGGAATATCAATCCTCTCATTAGTCGCGAGGCTGTAGTCAGAAAATAAACCATGCTACGTGAGAATCTCTCGTAGCCTTACAAAAAGGGTAATATTTTGTTAAATCCTATTGTTCGTAAGTTCCAGTATGGCCAGCATACCGTAACATTAGAAACAGGCATGATCGCACGCCAAGCAACGGCGGCGGTGATGGTAAACATGGATGACACTGCAGTATTCGTGACTGCTGTGGCACAGAAAAAAGTTAAAGAAGGGCAAGATTTCTTCCCTTTAACGGTTAACTACCAAGAGCGTACTTACGCTGCAGGTCGTATCCCAGGTAGCTTCTTCCGTCGTGAAGGCCGTCCTGGTGAAGGCGAAACTTTAGTTGCACGTCTGATTGACCGTCCATTACGTCCTCTGTTCCCAGAAGGCTTCCTGAACGAAATTCAAATCATCGCTACCGTTGTTTCTGTTAACCCACAAGTTAACCCAGATATCGTTGCGATGATCGGTGCATCTGCTGCACTGGCACTGTCTGGTGTTCCATTCAATGGTCCTATCGGTGCTGCACGTGTTGGTTTTATCAATGACCAATATGTTCTGAACCCAACTGCTGATGAATTAAAATCAAGCCGTCTGGATTTAGTCGTTGCAGGTACTGACAGCGCAGTATTAATGGTTGAATCAGAAGCTGAACTGTTAAGCGAAGAGCAAATGCTGGGTGCAGTTGTATTTGGTCATGACCAACAACAAGTTGTTATCCAGAATATCAACGAATTAGTGAAAGAAGCGGGCAAAGAGAAGTGGGATTGGCAGCCAGAGCCAGTTAACCAAGCTCTGCACGACCGTGTTGCTGCACTGGCTGAAAGCCGTATGGGCGATGCTTACCGTATCACTGAAAAACAAGAGCGTTATGCTCAAGTTGACTTGATCAAAGACGAAGTGATTGGCGCGTTGGTTGCTGAAGACGAAAATGTTGATGTTTCTGAAGTGTCAGATATTCTTGCTCACTTAGAAAAACAAGTTGTTCGTAGCCGCGTAATCCGTGGTGAGCCGCGTATTGATGGTCGTGAAAAAGATATGGTTCGTGCATTAGACGTTCGTACTGGTGTTCTGCCACGTACTCACGGTTCTGCACTGTTCACCCGCGGTGAAACTCAGGCACTGGTTACTGCAACATTAGGTACAGAGCGTGATGCACAAGTTATCGACCAATTAATGGGCGAATACACTGACCGCTTCTTATTCCACTACAACTTCCCTCCATACTCTGTTGGTGAGACTGGTATGGTTGGTTCACCTAAACGTCGTGAAATTGGTCACGGTCGCTTAGCGAAACGTGGTGTGCTGGCAGTTATGCCTTCACAAGCAGAATTCCCGTACACTGTACGTGTGGTTTCTGAAATCACGGAATCTAACGGTTCTTCTTCAATGGCATCGGTATGTGGTGCATCTCTGGCTCTGATGGATGCTGGTGTGCCAATTAAAGCTGCTGTTGCGGGTATCGCAATGGGTCTGGTGAAAGAAGGTGACGATTTCGTTGTCCTGTCTGACATCTTAGGTGATGAAGACCACTTAGGTGATATGGACTTTAAAGTAGCGGGTAGCCGTGACGGTATCAGCGCACTGCAAATGGATATCAAAATCGAAGGTATCACTCGCGAAATCATGCAAGTTGCTCTGAACCAAGCTAAAGGTGCGCGCCTGCATATCCTTAGCACAATGGAACAAGCAATCAATAGCCCGCGTGAAGAGATCTCTGAATTTGCTCCACGTATTTACACCATTCGCATCAACCCAGACAAGATCAAAGATGTCATCGGTAAAGGTGGTTCTGTAATCCGTGCATTAACGGAAGAAACAGGTACAACGATCGAGATCGAAGATGATGGTACTGTGAAGATCGCTGCGACTGATGGTCTGAAAGCGAAAGAAGCGATTCGTCGTATTGAAGACATTACCGCAGAAGTTGAAGTGGGTCGTATTTACCAAGGTAAAGTGACTCGTATCGTTGATTTCGGTGCATTCGTTGCTATCGGTGGCGGTAAAGAAGGTCTGGTTCACATTTCTCAAATCGCTGACAAGCGTGTAGAGAAAGTGACTGATTACCTGCAAATGGGTCAAGAAGTTCCTGTTAAGGTGTTAGAAATCGACCGTCAAGGCCGTATTCGCCTGAGCATGAAAGAAGCTGTCGCTGGTGAAGAAGCTCCAGTACAGCAGGAATCAGCAGAATAAGCTGACCTAAAGTGTAGCGCCTGATAAACTTGGGCGCTATCAGCCTAAATTTGCTGACTAGTGGTAATGTAAGGGCGTAGTATGCAGAACTGTATTAACTTTCGTTTTTTAGATAGTCGCACCTTAGTTCGTGTGCTATCGGCGTTTATCTTTTTTATTATTATTGGATGTAGTAATAAAGATTGGCGTAAAAACGAGGTTTTCGCGGTTCCATTGCAGCCTTCATTGCAACAAGAAGTGATTCTGGCTCGTATGGAACAAATCCTTGCGAGCCGATCTTTAACCGATGATGAATACGCGCAGCTTTTATATGAGCGCGGAGTATTGTATGATAGTCTCGGTTTAAGGGCGCTGGCACGTAATGATTTTTCAACTGCGTTGTCAATCCGTCCGGATATTCCTGAAATCTTTAACTTTTTAGGAATATATTTTACGCAGGCTGGCAACTATGATGCCGCCTATGAAGCGTTTGATTCTGTTTTAGAGCTTGATCCAACTTACAATTTCGCGCGTATGAATCGTGGCATCGCATTATATTACGGTGGACGATACAAATTAGCGCAGGATGATCTGCTGGCGTATTATCAGATAGATCCAAATGATCCTTTTCGTACTCTATGGCTTTATCTCGTAGAAAAAGACATAGACCCGCGTATGGCGCAAGACAATCTTGCAGCCCGCTACAATCAAGCGGAGAAAGGGCAATGGGGCTGGAATATCGTAGAATTCTATCTTGGCAATATCAATGAAACAACATTGATGGAGCGTTTGAAAGAGACATCTACGGATAACACTTCGCTCGCTGAGCATCTCAGTGAAACTAACTTCTATTTAGGTAAGCATTACCTAAGTCTGGGGGATAAGGATAGCGCGGCTGCGTTATTCAAACTGACGGTAGCTAACAACGCACACAGCTTTGTTGAGCACCGCTACGCATTGTTGGAATTGGCGCTGTTAGGCCAAGAACAAGACGACCTATTAGAATCGGGCCAGCAATAGCTGACGAACATTTCTCTATCAATTCTTAAACCATCATCCATCATGGGTGAGGGTTTATTTGTTCGTTTAATAACACAATTTGAGCCAGTTCACATTTTAAATGATAATGACCGAAATGATTTTCGCTCCGTTATGTAAACTGGCCGCCATTAAGTATGAGGCACCTTTACATGACGACTGAGACCGATATGTCTTTTGCTGATCTAGGTTTATCAGCATCTATTTTGAACGCACTAAGCGACCTGGGATACGAAAAACCATCTCCAATCCAGCAGCAATGTATTCCATTGTTATTGGATGGTAACGATGTATTAGGTATGGCACAAACTGGTAGTGGTAAAACCGCTGCATTCAGCTTGCCATTACTGCACAACATCGACGCTGATCTAAAAGCGCCACAAATTTTAGTTCTTGCACCAACTCGTGAGTTGGCAGTACAAGTTGCTGAAGCAATGAGCGATTTCTCTAAACATATGAACCGTGTAAACGTGGTTGCCCTGTACGGCGGTCAACGTTATGACGTTCAGCTTCGCGCATTACGCCAAGGACCACAAGTGGTCGTAGGAACTCCGGGTCGTCTGCTTGACCACCTGAAGCGCGGTACTTTAGACCTTTCTAACTTGAAAGGCTTAGTATTAGACGAAGCTGATGAAATGCTGCGTATGGGCTTCATTGAAGATGTTGAAAACATCATGAGCCAAATCCCAGCAGAACACCAAACTGCGCTGTTCTCGGCAACAATGCCAGAACCAATCCGTCGTATTACTCGTCGCTTTATGAAAGATCCTAAAGAGATCCGCATTCAGGCGAGCATTACTACCCGTCCAGACATCGCTCAAAGCTACTGGACTGTTTACGGTATGCGTAAAAATGAAGCGCTGGTGCGTTTCTTAGAAGCTGAAGATTTCGATGCAGCGATTATTTTCGTTCGTACGAAAAACGCAACGTTAGAAGTTGCAGAAACTCTTGAGCGTAATGGCTACAACAGTGCGGCACTGAATGGTGACATGAACCAAGCACTGCGTGAGCAAACATTAGAGCGTTTAAAAGACGGTCGTTTAGATATCCTGATCGCAACTGACGTTGCAGCACGTGGTCTGGATGTTGAGCGTATCAGCTTAGTCGTTAACTACGACATCCCAATGGATGCAGAATCTTACGTCCACCGTATCGGTCGTACTGGCCGTGCAGGTCGTGCGGGTCGCGCATTACTGTTTGTTGAAAACCGTGAGCGTCGCTTGCTGCGTAACGTTGAACGTACGATGAAGCTGACTATTCCTGAAGTTGAGCTGCCAGATGCAGATCTGTTAAGCCAACGTCGTCAGGCTAAATTTGCTGAACAAATTCAACAGCAATTAGAAAGCAGCGACTTAGATCAGTACCGTTCACTGTTAGCGAAAATGTCTCCATCGGAAGATGTTGATATGGAAACCTTAGCAGCAGCATTACTGAAAATGGCTCAAGGCGAACGCGCTCTGATCCTGCCACCAGATGCACCGCGTCGTCCACGTCGTGAATTCAACGACCGTGATGACCGTCGTGGTAATGACCGTCGTAACAGCAACGGTAATGGTTTTGACCGTGCAGAACGCGGTGATCGTGGCGCTCGTCGTGAACGTCGTGATGTTGGCGATATGGAAATGTACCGTATCGAAGTGGGTCGTGATGACGGTGTTGAAGTTCGTCATATCGTTGGTGCGATTGCTAACGAAGCGGATATCAGCAGCCGTTACATTGGTAACATCAAATTGTACGGAACTCACTCTACAATTGAATTACCAAAAGGTATGCCAGCTGACGTGTTAACTCACTTAAGCCGTGCACGTATCCTGAACAAACCAACTCAAATGCAACTGATCGGTGATGCTCAGCCATTTGAACGCCGTGGTGGCGGTGAGCGTCGTGGTGGCCCACGTCGTGAAGGTGGTAGCGAAGGTGGCTTCGGTGCAGGTCGTCGCAATGACCGTGGTGGCGATCGTGATGGTCGTCGTGGCGGTGGAGACCGTGAAGGTTTCAGCGGCAACCGTCGTGGTGGAAATCGTGATGGTGCTAACCGTGGTGAGCGTGGTAACTCAGCACCACGCCAAGAAGGTAACAATGCAGCACCACGTCGTCGTAGCAGCAGCCACAACGCATAATAGCGCTATCCAGCCACGTAAATGTGGCTGAGATAAACACAAAAAACCCGCATTTAAATGCGGGTTTTTTTATGCGTCTAATAAGGCTTTTGCTTGCCGCTGAGGCATGGGGAGAGTATCGCGACTGACGAGTACTTTTTTAATGCGGCGATTAAACGCCCCATAGACCATTTCTGTAAATAGGCGCTCTTCGACCAGACTGACCCCCCCATCAATAATTTCAAGGGCTTGTACCAATACACGATGCCGAGAAGCGAAAGGGCGACGGACATTTAGTCCCATATCACACACCAATTGATACAGGACTGATTCAGCATTAAAAAAATCCCCGACGACCATTCGCTGGGTTGAAAACTCTCCGGTAGCACTATGCTCCTCGTGAGTCTCAAGGTTTTTCAACGTCATCGAATTTGTCCGAATTTGCAGGTAAAAATCAGCCATAACCTCTTCTCCTGTACGATTCGCTAAATCAATCCTAGTGCTTCTTTTAATGGTTTTAAATAACGGCGACTAACCGGAATATGCTCTCCTGAGCATAGCACTAATTCAGCTTGCCCATTATCGCCAAATAAAATTTCACTGAGCTGTGTCATATTGACTAAATATTGGCGATGACACCGAACTAACGGTGTGCGCATTTCCAAGGTCCGTAACGTTAATTCAGTGAATCCTTCTTGCCCTTGGGTACTCATAACATAGACACCACTCATACGTGAAGTAACGTATTGTACGTCCTCTAATTTCATTAGATAAATTCGGCTGTGTCCGGTACAAGGAATAAACTTGAGTGGCTCGTTATTATCCAGTAGTTCTAAGTTTTGTTTGTGCTTGCCTTGTCGTAAACGCGCTAGGGTTTTTGCTAGTCTTTCGGGTTCAAGAGGTTTGAGGAGGTAATCGAACGCGTGTTCTTCAAAGGCTTGAATCGCAAATTCATTAAATGCGGTCAGAAAGACGATATGTGGGCGCTCTTCAGGATCCAGCATACGTACCATTTCCAGCCCAGTCACGCGAGGCATTTGAATATCTAAAAACACCACATCAGGCTTTTTTTTGTGAATTAAACTAATGGCTTCTATCGCATTGGCACACTCGCCAATAATTTCGATATCGTCATGTTCCTCAAGTAAACAGCGCACGTTTTCGCGAGCTAGGGGTTCGTCATCAACGATCAATACATTCATAGCGTTATAATCATTTATTATGTGCAATGTTATTAGGTGGACATGTAAGGTAAGCGAATTTTCACGCGGGTGAATTTTTCTGGTTCATATTCCACGCCGATCCCATATTTTTCACCATATTTCAGGCGCAAGCGTTTGTCGACTAAGCCCATTCCTAAGCCATCAGATTGCCCGCTTGGTTGGTATAAACCGGCATTATCTTCGATTTCAATATAGACATGTTCACTGCGAATATAGCTGCGTATTGTAATGTATCCGGTATTTAATAACTGTGAAGTACCATGTTTTATTGCATTTTCGACAATGGGTTGCAGCGTAAATGCCGGCAATTCTACCTGTTTGACTTCATCAGGGATGTCTAAATGGATCTGCAAATTTTCTTGGAAGCGGGCTTTTTCAATTTGCAGGTAGGCATTGATGTGCTCAATCTCTTCCCCTAATGTCGCATTCTGCTCTGGGCGTTTTAAGTTATTGCGAAAGAAGGTCGAAATATATTGCACTAGCTGACCTGCTTGCTGGCTATCTTTGCGGATCACGGCTTGTAATGTATTCAGTACATTGAACAAGAAGTGCGGGTTGACTTGGGCATGGAGTAGTTTGACCTCCGATTGCAGCAAGGATTGTTTGTTGCGTTCGTATTGCCCAGCCAAAATTTGTGCGGAAAATAAACTGGCGATCCCTTCACCGAGGGTACGGTTAATGGAACTGAATAAGCTATTTTTGGCTTGGTATAATTTGATGGTTCCAATGACCCGTTGATTCTCACCTCGCAGGGGGATCACAAGGGTTGAGCCAAGTTTGCATGAAGGGCTTAACGAGCATTTATACGGGGTTTCATTACCATCGGCATAAACCACTTCATTATTATCGATAGCCTGCCGTGATTGGATGGATGAGATAGGTGTGCCGGGAATGTGGTGATCGGAGCCTAACCCGATAAAAGCGAGAATTTTTTCTCTATCCGTAATGGCGACAGCGCCAATATCTAACTCTTGGTAAATAATTTTTGCCACCTTCATACTGTTATCAGCATTGAAGCCTTTACGCAGAATCCCTTCGGTACACAGAGCAATTTTTAAGGCTTGAGCAGAGAATGCGGTGGTGTATTTCTCAACGATAGCGCGTCTGTCGAGCAAAATGCGGATAAACATCGCGGCACCAACGGTATTGGCAATAATCATCGGCGCAGCAATATTTTTTACTAATTCATAGGCTTCATCGAAAGGGCGAGCAATGAGTAAAATAATCAGCATTTGGATGACTTCAGCGAAAAACGTCACGCAGCTGGCAGTCACAGGGTTAAAAATTTTATTAATTTCCCCCCGTTTCATATAGTGGCGATGCACCAGCCCACCAATTAAGCCTTCGATAATAGTAGAGATCATACAAGCGAAAGCGCTCATCCCACCCAAAGAGTACCGGTGGAGCCCACCAGTAAACCCGACAGCAAAACCTACCGCAGGACCGCCTAACAATCCGCCAAGTACAGCACCAATAGCACGAGTATTAGCTATGGAGTCATTGATATGTAAACCAAAATAAGTACCGATGATGCAAAATACGGAAAAAATCAGGTAGCACATCACTTTATGAGGTAAGCGAATGGTCACCTTAAGAAGTGGGGTGACAAGTGGCGTGCGGCTGAGCGCCCAAGCGATGACGAGGTAGACGCACATTTGTTGTAAGAGGAGTAATATTAGATCGAATTCGTACATGCTCGTCATATTTCACATTATGGGGGTGTTGACTACGTTCAGCCCCTCTAGTCACATACTTGTGTATGCTCCTAGAGGTATCTTCTCTTGGTCGATTTAGCCATATACTTTTGGGGGATATTGTATCTTATTGGGCTGGTTAAGTAATCGTCATTTAATAATTAGTAAAACATCATTATTTGACATAAAGCCAAAAGCCCCTCAGACTAAAAAAATGACCTCAGAAGCGTGATTTTGCGCACAAATTTATTAACGCTCGTGTGAGTTTGTTGTCATAATAAAAAAGTAGTTTCCTCCGTTATTATTCAAGGCCCACATAAATAATGAAAAAAAGAACCATCATACTGATCTTGCTTATGCTGATCTTAATTGCTGCTGCGGCACTTTTTCATTCCCATAATCAATTTTTATTATTGCAAGGGGAAGTGGATGCGCCTGAAGTTATCGTGACTTCAAAAGCCAAAGGTAGAGTCATGGAACGCCATGTAGAACGAGGGGACGATGTGAAAAAAGGGCAATTGCTCATCACACTTGAGAGCCCTGAGCTACAAGCTCAATATGCGGCATTAAAAGCAGCGAAAGATCAAGCTCAAGCGCAACTCGATCAATCCTTAAATGGTACTCGTGAAGAGACCCTACGAGACTTGCAAGCGGCATTAGCCCAAGCCAATTCCCAATACCAAAATGCAGCTCGCGAATTTACGCGTTTAAGTAATCTTTCTGGTAAAGGCTATGTTTCTGCGAATGAACTGGATACAGCCCGTAAAGCAAAAGAGGTGGCTTTCCAGCAAGTTCAAAGTGCAAAAGCGCGTTTGGAAGAGGGAAAAAATGGTGATCGTATTGAGCTACGTCAACAATATGAAGCTGCGGTAAATCAAGCCGAACAGAAGCTGGCTGAGCTCCAAGTCCAACTGGATGATTTGCAAGTTAAAGCCCCTGTTGATGGCGAAGTGGGACCAATCCCTGCGGAAATAGGGGAGTTATTTAATGCGGGTAGCCCATTAATTTCACTGATTAGTCTTCCTCAAGCATACTTTGTGTATAACTTACGTGAAGACATTTTAGTGGGTGTGAAAAAAGGGGATAAAATCGAATTAACCGTACCAGCTTTAGGGGACAAAACGGTTGAAGCAGAAGTTCGCTACATTGCACCAAAAGGGGATTACGCGACCAAGCGTGCGACTCGAGCAACGGGTGACTTCGACTTAAAAACCTTTGAAGTTCGTCTTTATCCACAACAACCGATTGAAGGACTGCGACCGGGGATGAGTGTCTTGTGGCATTGGGATAAATAACAGGTGACGCCATGAAATTAAAATTCGCTTGGCATGGATTCGAACATGCCTTTAGCCGCGAAACTCAAATGGCGATCCGCAGCCCAGTCTTTCACTGGCTGAGCTGGCTATTTCCCTTGATGCTGTTCACGTTAGTCAGTGCTAACTTTTCAGAGGGGACCCTGATGGATGTCCCTGTTTCCGTGGTAGATAACAATAACAGCCCTATTTCGCGTCAGATCATTCGTGACCTTGATGCTGGTCCACATGCGGATGTGAAAGCGATTGATGGCAACCTCGTGACGTCTATCAAGCAGTTGGGTAGCGCGAAAGATTATGCCCTATTGTACATTCCTCATAATTTTGAAGAAGATATACTGCGTGGACGTCAACCTGAATTACGTATGTATTACAATGCATTATTCTATGCATCCGGCAGCTACGCGATTCAAGATTTTAGTGGGTTAGTCGCGGAGCTTAACGCAAAATACCGCCAAGAAATGGCGAAATCAATGGGGCAAGCTTTGCCGCCATTGGCACAGGTCACATTGTCTTACGATAGTTTATTTAACCCAAGTGGTAGCTATATTTATTACCAGCAATTTGCTGCTACCATTCATATGCTGCAATTATTTGTCGTGACCGCCACTATCTATACGATGTCGCGGGGAACCATCTTACAGAGTGTGAAGCCTTTCTCTATGGCGTTGCTGGGTAAAATGGCACCGTATACGCTATTTTTCACGACATTACTGATAGTGGAGCTAGCAGCGTTAGTCTCTATCTTTGATGCAAAAGTTGTTGGGAATCCGTTGTATATGATGCTGGTGGGCTTTTTCTATGTGATTGCAGCACAAAGCATCGGGTTACTGCTATTTAGTTTTACCTCCAGTGCCATTATGGCTTACAGCTTAATCGGGATGTTGGTGAGTATCGCGCTAGCCTTTTCGGGGATGGCAGTACCGGAACTTTCCATGGTGTTACCTGCACGAATCATTTCTAATGCAGAGCCGCTCACCCACACCTTAAATGCAATGTTTGATATATTCTTACGGGAAATTTCGTTTGAACGTATTGTCGAAGTTTGTCTGTTTTTGTTGATTTACCCATTACTCACGGCATTTTTGATTCGTAAGCGTCTAGTCAAACGACTGGAAACCCAAGGAAGTATCGTATGATGACGGTCTATTTCGCGACGTTTAAAAAGGTGCTTTTAGGGATGCTGGAAAAGCCGATGTGGCTGTTGCTACTCGTGTCTTTATGCATCATGAGTTTGGTCTACGCGCGTCCTGTTCTGTGGGATTTACCGGTGGCGGTCATCGATATGGATCACTCTGGCGCGAGCCGTGAATTGATCCGCGATTTGGATGCCACACCCAAAGTGCAGCTACACAGCTATGATAATCTAGCGCAAGCTCGGCAGGATATGATTGCAAGGCAGCTATTTGCGATCGTGATTATTCCAACAGATTTTGAAAAGCATCTGTTGAGTGGGAAAAACATCACCGTACCTGTCTACGGCGATGCGACAAACCGTCTTGCCAGTGGGCAAATTCAGCAAGAATTATCGAAAGCCTATCAAACCTTACTGAGTGCGTATAATACCCAGTTATTGGAGAATGCGGGTTTCAGTCCCGAACAGACTAAAGTGATTATTGCGCCAGTCAGAAGTGAAACGGAGGCATTGTTTAACCCCGGTATTAGTTTTGCCGCGATTATTTTCCCTGGCTTGTTAGTGATGCTGTTACAGCACTCCTTGCTGATTGCTTGTGTGCGGGTCAGCATCGCCATTCGTTCTACACCAAAAGGTAAGCCACCATTGGCTGTCTATCTGGGCGCTTTGTCTGCGCTGGTGCCAATCTGGTTGTTTCTTTCGACCGTATTCTTTGCATTGTGGCCGTGGATATTGGGTTATCGGCAAGAAGCACCACTGTACCAAATTTGGATGCTGACCTTCCCATTCTTACTCGCAGTCATTGGTTTAGGTAAGCTTGTGACAGAATGTCTACGCAGTGTTGAAATGATTTACCTGACATTGGCATTTATTACCACGCCGGTGTTTTATATGTCAGGAACAATTTGGCCGTTACAAGCAATGCCTGACTGGGTGCGAATGATAGCGTCTGCGCTGCCATCCACATGGGCGACGAATGCCATGGCAGGTATCAACCAAATGGGGCTACCGTTTAGCGATATCTTGATGGACATTGTGATGATGTTAATTCTTGGTGTGATTTACTCATTTATTGGGATATTCATTGGCATGCTGCGAGATGGCGAACTACGCCACATTAGCCAGACTGTACATCGTTGGCGCAAACATCTTCATAAATAGTCAAAAAGAGGTTGGTTTCCAACCTCTTTTTTTATGCCATTATTCCTCGGCGAGGCTGAGGCTTAAATTGCACTCTTCAGGTGTTGAAACAGAATATGTCCGTCCATTCGCATTGGTGGTGCCGTGATAGGCTTCTCCGTTGCAGTCATTAATAATGATGTAGTTGACTGAAGAGAGTGGCAAATCATTTTCATCGGTTAAGAGGAAGCTCAGGTTGTAATCGTCTCCGCCGACTTGGGAATGAATATTACCATTACTTTTGGCAGCGAGTCCTGCAATAACAAATGGACCTGTTTTATTCTCTTTGTCTAGTTTGCCAACCGCATTATCTTGGGTTCCTGCTACGATATGGGCATTTTCAGGCACTGCAATAATTTTCTTACCTTTAAATACCACACGATAATAGCCTGAGTCGGAATAACTGACGTCTTGATTTTTTTCGAGATCCGCTTTGGTGTATTCAAGGGACGTTGAGCATCCTGCTAAAAAGATTGTCATAACGAGTAGGGTGCGTTTTATCACGGGCATTTCCTTATAGGTCTGTGAGTTTGATTGCTTATCTAATCTACAGCAGTGCAATCAGATTCAAAGGAGATAATTCCGTATATCTTTGGGGCATATTCAGGTTATAGGCTTATTATTGAGGCTATACGGAATGGGAAGTCATTAGCCATTATATGAAAGCTAATTGACGGTGGGAATGAAGCCGCGTTGATCAGACCGCCCTCATTCCCATCAAGAGTATTATCCTGCTAGCGTCAATCCGGCAATATTACGCCAATAGCCATTGCAGCTTTGCTCTGGGATAGTCAGGGGGGATTGCCCGTGTTGATTAGCTTTAAACTGTTTAATCACATTAAGGGATTCAAGGTCTTCTGGGGAAACGCGCACAATGTCCACCAAATCCCGCATTGATGAAATATCGTTACCTAAGTTATAGCAGTAGCCACTCAGAGTTTGGATGCCGTTCAGTGTGAAAACTTGCTGCTGTTCTTGTGACAGCACTTTGCGCCCTTGAGGATAATTGATGCAGCAGGTTTCGCACTCATCTTTTTGGCGGTTTTCAGAGCGAGCCGTAAAACAGCGGGCAGAATAGGCAAGGGGCAGATGACCGTAGCTGAAAACCTCAATCTCAAATTTATCGCGAATACCAAGGTCTTCACATTGATTGAGCAGATTCACCAGCCAATCACGGGAGAGCTCAACAGGCATACACCAACGTACCATCCCTTGACGCAGCAAAATATTCAGGGAAGGGGCGTTATAGCAATTGAGCCCATGACCTGCCACAAACGGCAATTTACGCTCCGTTAGCATGTTGATGACGCCAAAATCGTGAGCTTCAATCATAAACTCACCATTATCAACTAACTTACTGATTTCTTTAAGTTCAGATGGCGCTTGTAGTAGAGCAAGCGTGCTGAGAATAATTTGTTTTCCGCTTCCTGCGAGTTGCTTGGCAAGGTCAATCCAATCATTGGGTTTCATGTCTCGGCGCTTGCTGCACACGGTTTCCCCGAGATAGATAATGTCTGCTTCACTGTTTGCCGCATGCTGATAAAAATCATGTAAGGTTGATGTTGGCCAATAGTAAAGCACTGAGCCTAATGCATATTTCATTGTCTTACCCATTCTCTATGCTGGTGAATAATGCGCATCCGTTACTGCCATTTACGATGATAAGCGCCAAGGGTTGTTTGACTGCCTTCAGAAAGGTCACCAAGGGCTTTAAGCCATCTAGGATCGGTTACAAAACCCTCGGGATTGGTTTTATAACGGTTAATTGCCTGACGCCAAATTTTAGTGACTTGAGTTACATAGGCGGGGCTGCGTTGGCGTCCTTCAATTTTCACTGACGCAATATTGGCGCGCATTAGCTCTGGTAATAGCTCAATCGTGTTGAGGCTGGTGGGCTCTTCCAGAACATGGTATTTATGGTCATCCACTAAATAGCGCCCTTTACACAGCGTTGGATAACCCGCATTTTCATTTTTCTGGTAGCTGTCAATCAGTACCTCATTTAAACGCGACTCCATACCCTTATCAGTGTGCTGCCAGCGAACAAAACGGGCGGGAGAGCAAGCGCCAACAGTATTAGGTGACTCCCCTGTGAGATAGGAAGAAAGGTAGCAGCGACCTTCAGCCATGATACACAGGCTGCCAAAAGCAAATACTTCTAAGGGAACTGGGCTGGTTTTGGCGAGTTGCTTCACTTGATGAATCGACAGTACGCGAGGTAGCACCACGCGGTGAACTTGGAAATTGCGTTCATAGAAACGGATAGCTTCAGTATTCGTGGCGGACGCCTGTACAGAGACATGGCGTTCAATATGCGGGTATTTATTGGCGGCATATTCTAATATTGCAATATCGGCGAGGATCAGTGCATCCGCGCCTAAATCAGCCGCTAAATCCACGGAGTTCTGCCAACGTTGATAGCCATCAGGGTGGGCAAACGTGTTAATTGCGATATGTAATTTACGTTTACGTTGATGAATATAACGTTCTGCTTCATGCAGATTTTTTTCTGTAAAATTCAATCCTGCAAAATGACGTGCGTTGGTATCATTTTTTAGACCGATGTACACCGCATCGGCACCATTATCAACGGCCGCTTTCAAGGCAGGTAAATTCCCAGCTGGGCAGAGTAATTCCATTCGCGTTGTCTCTGTATAAAAATTTAGCAATTGGTCATTCTAGTCAACAGGTCAGATTGAGGTTTTGATTTAGCGCAGAGAAGCTTGGAATGTTGCAGGCAAGATGATTATTTCGTGACTATTATAAAAGTGTAGGAATTATTGAAAATAAATATTGGCGAGATGGATAAAGATTGATATAGGATCGGTATCATCACGTTATTTTTTGGCAAAATATGTCCATATATCGGATAAATGGCGATATATCTCTGTATATCTTTATATCTACACATCAATGTTATCTATAATCGTCCACATTATAGGTATTAAAATTGCCCAAGCGGCTACTTATCCAGTAGCAATGCCCAATGGACAGATAATTGATACGGGAGTTAGCACTGTGTTTGGTAAAATTCGTTCTCAACTGATCACCCAAGGTCCTTCATTTTTGAAGTTTCCTTTGAAAGTGACCCCATTTGTCGTACAGCGTCAAATACTCGAACAACTATTAAGTTGGCAGTTTCGTGAGTCTGTCAAAGAAGGCGAACTCGATTTTCTGGAAGGGAAATGGCTGAAAGTTGAGGTTCGGGATTTAGAGCTGGTTTGGTTTATCAGCTTACAAGAGGGTCAGCTGGTGGTTCAAAAACAGGCTGAACCTGATGTGAGTGTCAGTGGCAATGCGAATGACCTCGTATTGATCGCGGCACGTAAAGAGGATCCAGATACGCTCTTTTTCCAGCGCCGCTTGGTCATTGAAGGGGATACTGAATTAGGTTTATACGTTAAAAACTTAATGGATGCCTTTGAACTTGAAAATATGCCAGCACCATTGCGTTTCGGCTTACTGCAACTCGCTGATGTGATTAAAACCGTACAAGACAATGAGGACGCAGAGCATAAAACGCCAGCGTTAACTTCATGCTAATTCGTGTAGAAATTCCGGTTGATGCCATGGGTATCGACACGCTATTGCGTGAAACGTTTCCCACTGAAGGGGAGGCTGATCTTGTTCAGCATCTTCGTGAAGATGGGCTATTAACCCTCGGTGTTGTAGCAACCAACGATGACGGTGAAGTGATTGGTTATGTTGGTTTTACACCTGTCGATGTCAATGGTGAAGATGTTCAATGGGTGGGACTCGCGCCATTAGCCGTCAAAAAAGAGTACCAAAGCCAAGGTATTGCGGAAAAACTGGTCTATGAGGGGTTAGATAGCCTCAACGAGTTTGGTTATGGTGCTGTTGTGGTATTAGGCGATGAAGGCTATTACGGACGTTTTGGTTTTGAACCCGCTTCAAATCATGATTTGCGTTGCCAATGGCCAAGCTTGCAAAAACACTTTTTAGTCTATGGACTCGAAAATGGCGCGATTGACCAACATAAAGGCGAAGTCACTTACTCATCGCACTTTGATAGCGTGTAAGCCGCTAAATAATGTTGTAAATCATCAGGCTGGTCAATGACCAGCCTTTCTTTTGCCTGTTTACTCAACTGTTTGACACGATATTCTAACCGAGACGCCTCAGCGCGATCCCCTGCTGTACAATGAAACACTAACGTTAAAGGGGCTTTGCCTTTTAACGCTTTAGCCCCTATCCCCGATTCATGTTGTTTAAATCGCCGCGGAACATCCGTAGTAATCCCACAATATAAGGCGTTATTTTTCTGCCGAATCAAGTAAAGCGACCAATTACGCGATGTCATTTCATTTTTCTTGCGATTAAATTTAGCATTCTGTGCTGATTTATAAGGGAAATTCAGTTGGCTTGCAGCGAATTTTCTCGTGAACATTAATGTTTATAACATACTAAATTATAAATAAAAAATGATATAAAGCTGTCACAAATTTGCAACCTCAATATAGGTTTGCATTCAAAAAATTTGAATAACTATAGCAAAATTAGCTAATTTTCATCTCTAAATAAAGCGCATAGTATGATCCATATCACAGGGAAACACGAAAAACCCCTGTTAATTTCAAACATACAATGAGGAAGTTTACCATGAAAAAATCAACATTATTTGCTGCTGCTTTAGCTTTAGGTGCTTTATCATTTGGTTCAATGGCGGCTGAAGAAGTTAGACAATCTAGTGAGCCTGCTGCGGGTTATGTGACTGTAAGTGGTGCTGCTGGCGTCAATGACCTGACTGCGCAATTAGCCAAAAAAGCTGATGAAGCTGGCGCAAAATCTTTCCGTGTGATTTCTGCAAGCGGTGAGAATGAGATGAGTGGTACAGCAGCAATCTACAAATAATTCTACTCGTCAGATTTACTCGTCATACTTCGAGCCGCAGCGTTGTTGGCTGCGTTCACTCCCACTAGTCAGATACTAGTGTATGATCCTAGCGACTCGTTCGCTTGCCGCCTAGCTACAACTCGAATTATTTAGAGTAAAAGCGAGGAGGAGAGGAGGAACTAAAAGGGAAGTATGGTCGATTTTGAGCAGTAGCTTCGAGTGCTAGCATTGCTGATATAGAACCTTATGTTAGGTGCAATTCGAATGAGTAAGTTATAGTAGTGCCGAACTAAGTACAGATAACGTTCAGAACAGCTTAAGCACGCCCAGCCATCTTTATGGGCGTGTTCTGAACGGTCTAACATGGACATTCGCAATGACACCCGAAAGCACCTTACTACATATCCAGCGCTATATTGCTCGCCAACACGTTTTTTCCCTGTTTACCTCCTACCAAGATGATATTTGGGCTGCCAGTTGCTACTACGCGTTTGATCGTCAAAATATGCGTTTAATTTTCATGACATCCCCAGATTCACAACATGGTCAGCTCATGCAAGCAAACCCTCGTGTCGCAGGAACGATCTCTGCACAAACTAAGCAAGTGGGCAAAATTCAAGGTGTTCAATTTGTTGGGAAAATTCGCCAATTTGACGGTGAAGTGGCTGATGCGCAGAAAGCATTTTATTGCCAGCGATTCCCTATTGCCATAGAGGCGAAGCTGCCGATGTGGCAGCTCCAGTTACAGACAGTGAAAATGGTGGATAACACATTAGGGTTTGGTACCAAACTCCATTGGTCGCAAGATATTTAACGTAGCCGATGAATGACTTGGTTGCTGCTACCGCGCCATAACAGCGCGGGGTCATACAGTTCCTGTTCAAACTTTCCATCAATCAGCGTATTCACAAAGCTGACGACTTTCTGCTGTTCCAGTGTTAGCTCATCAAGTTTATAGCCTGTCCACATCCAGATGTCTTTGTCTGGGCAGACGGCTTTCACTCGCTTCACCAACCGCAAGATGGCTGGCAAATTAGCGGGATGCAAAGGATCGCCTCCTGAGAGAGAAAGTCCTTGTCGGCGAATACGCGTATCCTGCAAGTCTTGGATAATTTGGTCTTCCATTTTTTGGGTAAAGGGAATGCCAGAGTCCACTCGCCACGTACTTTGGTTATAGCAGCCGCGGCATTGGTGGACACACCCTGCGACAAACAGTGTGCAGCGTGTACCGGGTCCATTAACCACATCCACAGGATAATATTGGTGATAATTCATACCATTTGTCCGAAGTTAACCTATGCGTTCATTAACCAAGCTGACCATTTCCTAAGTGTTTGATACGGCGCTTCACTTCTTCTTGTTTACCCGCATTAAATGGTCGTGCATCTGGGCTACCTAAATAGCCACATACGCGGCGGATCACCGAAACACGGTTAGTATCGTGGTTGCCGCAAGCTGGGCAGGTAAAGCCCTTGCTCGTACAAGAAAACTCCCCAGAAAAACCACAGTCATAGCATTCATCGATAGGGGTATTCGTCCCGTAGTAAGGAACATGCTGATAGCTGTAATCCCATACATCCTCAAGAGCTTTGAGGTTGTGCTGTAAATTCGGGTATTCGCCGTAACAGATAAAACCGCCGTTAGCGAGTGCTGGGTACGGCTGTTCAAAATCGATTTTATCGTAAGGATTTACCTGTTTTTCGACATCTAAGTGGAAGCTGTTGGTGTAGTAGCCTTTGTCTGTCACGCCATCCACGACGCCAAATTCGGCAGTATCTAAGCGGCAGAAACGGTCACACAGGTTTTCACTCGGCGTGCTGTATAGGCTGAAGCCATAGCCTGTCTGCTCTTTCCACTCATCGGTAGCTTGGCGCAGACGGTTTACGATAGCCACGGCTTTTTCGCGTAATTGCTCACTGTCATACACATGGGTATCGATGCCAAATAGGGCATTGATAGTTTCGTGTAATCCAATATAGCCTAATGAGATAGAAGCACGCCCATGTTTGAAAATTTCGGCCACGCTATCATTGGCTTTTAAGCGAACGCCACAGGCGCCTTCCATGTATAAAATAGGTGCGACACGGGCTTTGACATTTTCTAAGCGGGCAATGCGAGTCATCAGCGCTTTTTTAGCGATAGCTAAACGCTCATCAAGTAGTGCCCAGAATGCATCTTCGTTACCTTGGGCTTCCAGCGCAATTCGCGGTAAGTTTAGGCTGATGACACCGAGGTTATTTCGCCCATCGTGAATTTGTTTGCCATCTTCTTCATAGACGCCCAAGAAACTGCGGCAGCCCATCGGTGTTTTAAAGGAGCCAGTGACATCAACCACGCGATCGTAATTGAGGATGTCTGGATACATACGTTTGCTGGCACATTCTAAGGCTAACTGTTTGATGTCGTAGTTAGGATCACCGTATTTGTGGTTCAATCCATCTTTGATGGCAAAAACTAATTTCGGGAAAACCGCGGTTTTACGATTTTTGCCTAGCCCTGCAATGCGGTTTTTGAGGATTGACTGCTGAATGAGCCTAGCTTCATGGGAGGTGCCTAATCCAAAACCAAACGTGACAAAGGGGGTTTGCCCGTTTGCGGTATGCAGTGTATTCACTTCATACTCTAAAGATTGGAAGGCATCGTAACACTCTTTTTCAGTACGGTTTTTTGCGTAAGCCTCGGCATCAGCAATTCCCCACTCTTTGGCGACTTTTAGGTGTTTTTCATGGCTGATAGCCACGTAAGGCGCCAAAATTTCATCAATTCGGTTGATAGTGGTACCGCCATAAATATGGCTAGCAACTTGAGCGATAATTTGTGCTGTAACGGCAGTGGCAGTCGAAATGGATTTTGGTGGCTCAATTTCAGCATTTCCCATTTTAAACCCATTGGTTAACATACCATCAAGATCGATGAGCATGCAGTTGAACATCGGGAAGAAAGGGGCATAATCGAGGTCATGATAGTGAATTTCACCTTTTTCATGAGCTAGAACGACATCGCGAGGTAAAATGTGTTGTTTCGCGTAATGTTTAGCGACGATCCCTGCCAATAAGTCTCGTTGAGTCGGGATGACTTTACTGTCTTTATTCGCATTTTCATTGAGTAAAGATAGGTTACTTTGCTCAATTAATCCGCGGATTTCGTGAGTCAGTTGGCTGCGCTTTTCGCGTTCGCTATCTCTATCATGACGATACTCAATATAGGCACGTGCCAAATCTTTATAAGGTCCAGACATCAGCTGGTTTTCGACAGCATCTTGGATTTCGGCGATATCCACTTTTTCTCGATGACACAGTTGTTCAGAAACAACCGTAGCCACTTGCAGACAATAATCATCATCTTTGACATCTACCGCCGCGGCTGCACGTCGCACCGCTTCTTGAATGCGCGGGAGATCAAAATTGACCTGACAACCATCTCGTTTTATAACCACCGTTTTCACTGTCATACTCCTTATTAAATCCCTCACAGGACTGGCGATAGCGTCCATTATCTTTTATCAGTATGGGGCATCCCTGTGAAAGAAATGTGAATTTTTACTACATGTAGTGTCTAGTGAATTAATTAAAGCACAATATGTAGGATATTGCCTTTTTTTAGCTGACGGTAATTTGATTTAAAACAAGGAAAAAAATAATTTGTATGAATATCAAAAGTGCAGGCAGTAATTAAATTGTGCGTTCGATAATTTAGTGAGCCATAAGGTTAGGTGGCGGATATATCCAAGGGGCTATCGTGGCAAAACGTGACGAAGAGAAGAAAATCGCCTTGAGATACAGTGAATAACCTGAAAGTTGATAAGTATATTTAGAATGAAGCTAATAAAAAAAGCCTGCTGACAATGTGTTAGCAGGCTATCAGACTGACAATCTGAAACTGAATAAAACTATTTACGCACCGCGATAGCTTCGATTTCGATTTTCACATCTTTTGGCAAGCGAGCCACTTCAACACAAGAACGCGCTGGGAATGGCGCATTATGTTGTTTGAAAAATTCTTCATAAGTGGCATTAACGGTAGCGAAGTCATTTAAATCTTTCACAAAAACGGTCGTTTTTACGATATTGGCAACGCCCAAACCTGCTTTTTCTAAAATCGCTTTCACGTTCGCCAGTGATTGACGGGTTTGTGCTGCGATATCTTCAGGTACATGACCGGTTTTTGGATCAACAGGAATTTGACCTGAGGTCATAACCATACTGCCTAAATCGACGCCTTGAACGTAAGGACCAATAGCGGCTGGTGCATTTTCAGTGCTGATTTCGTATGACATAGTTTCTCCGTTTATCACGTAAAAAAGGGTTTGGACGCTATTATAGACACGGAACGGCATCCATACAAAGACGCAGTCTACGCCTAAATACCTTACTGATTATTGATCACGGCGTCTCTATCGAACTCTTTTTCACAGAATTTGCAGGTTAATGCCACATGTTTTGCTCGTTGTTTAATGCGGAAGCTGCTGGAAACTGGCTCATTATGGCTAATACAGTTGCTATTAGGGCACACCAGCACGCTGTCGATTTGTTCTGGTAATTTCAGGTCTAATTTTTCCACTACTTGATAATCTTCGATACGATTAACGGTGGCTTCTGGCGCATACATCGCCAATTGGTTAGCTTGTTCTGGGGTTAAAAAGGTATTTTCGATTTTGATAATATCTTTTTTGCCCATATTGCTGGAGGGTAAATTCAGCCCAATAGTGATGCGCTCATCGGTTTTGGTGAGCTTAAACAGCTTTAGCAATTTGAATCCAATTTGAGCAGGGATATGGTCGATGACAGTGCCGCAACGGATGGCTTCAACTTGTAATTTATGGTCGTGTGTCATGGTGTTCTCCTCAGATTGCCAGTTCTTTATTTAATACCAGAGACAGCAGCGCTTGGCGCGCATAAATCCCATTCCCTGCTTGCTGGAAGTAGTAGGCATATGGGGTGCTGTCCACATCCACGGTAATTTCATCGATACGCGGAAGCGGGTGCAGCACTTTTAAATTATCTTTGGCGCTGTGCAGGTCTTGAGCGCGCAGAATAAATTGCGCTTTAACGTTGGCATATTCTGATGGGTCTAAACGCTCTTTTTGAACGCGAGTCATATACAGAATATCCACTTCAGGGATCACTTCATCGACATTGTTATGCAGGCTGTAAGTCGCTCCTTTTTCATCCAGAATATTCAGGATATGAGGTGGCATCGACAACACTTCTGGGGAAATAAAGTAGAAGTGATTACCTTCAAACTTCGAGAGCGCTTGAGTCAGTGAATGCACCGTTCTGCCATATTTCAGGTCACCGACCATCGCGATTTTCAGGTTCTCTAAGCGGCCTTGAGTTTCTTGGATAGTAAACAGGTCTAACAGGGTTTGCGTTGGATGCTGGTTAGAGCCATCGCCAGCGTTGATAATTGGGACTGTCCCTGAAAATTGGCTGGCTAAGCGAGCTGCACCTTCTTGCGGGTGGCGCATCACAATCGCATCAACATACTGGCTGATAACGGAAATGGTGTCTGCAAGAGTCTCGCCTTTCTTACCTAATGAGGTATTGGCGCTATCGGAGAAGCCGACGACAGATGCCCCTAAACGATGAATGGCCGTTTCGAATGATAAGCGGGTACGTGTTGACGCCTCAAAGAAACAGCTGGCGATCACTTGATGTTTGAGAAACTCAGGTTGCGGTTGCTGCTTTAATGAAGCGGCAACTTTGAGAACTAATTCAAGATCGGTTTTATCTAAATCGTTAATAGAGATTATGTCGCGGTGATATAACGGATTCGGCATCGTGATTCTCCTGTATCAGCAAGACTTGCTATCTAGTAGGCCAAAAAAAAGCCCCTCATTGAGGGGCTTTTTTATCAATACGGCGGGGAAAAACAGGCTGTCCAGACCGCGTGATGGCAATGCGGTGTCGGTGTTCTCTTTCAAAAATAGAGCAGCAGTGTTCATGGTTTCTCCCGGCAAATTGTGGCGCATTATACGCGTGTGACACAATGACGCAAGCGTTTGCGAACAGAAAAATGAAAAAATTTTTGGTTTAGTCTATTTTATGCTTTTCCAATTTATGCTTAATGCGCTGGTTCGCTGATTGCTGCTTATCATAGCGGGCTTGATAGATATCCAGCGGCTCATTTGCTAGCACATAACGCCATAAATGCGGTGGATTGATGCGGGCATCTACCTGTATCGGGTCATTTGGGCTGACAATACAATCATCGAGTACTTCTTGCGACCACTGAGGAATTTTACTGGTTTGCATGGCAATAAATCGAGCCAGGCTTTCCATGAAATAGATAGGCAACATAAAAATGATAAAGACCCACGCTAAGCGGGATTCCATTTTTATGATGTACTGCAAGCCAAAAATATAGCTCTCTTTTTTATCGGCAATAGGCGGGCATAGCGTTACTGTGTCTGCGAGTTCTTCAAGGCAATCCTCTTCCATATAACAGCGAATAAATTCCCAATAGTGGTCGAGTTCTAATTTATCTCCCCAGTAGCCGAACCC